>JAEWQT010000018.1 GCA_023399105.1 Pseudomonadota bacterium
GAAGAACTGAATATCTGGCGCGAAGCCACCACCATTTATTTAACCACCGGCCATGGCGGCACGTCGCCGCAGGGCTTAGCACTGGCGGCGCTGCAGCGCGGTTTAACGCCGCAGTTGTGGTTGTCACAGGCCGATGTGCCGTTTCTGGATGGGGTGCGCAGCGCCCATAAGCGTGAATTAATGCAGCTGGTGGGCGAGGATTTTCAGCAGCGCTGCAATGCTGCCGGAATACCTCAGCGGCTGGGCGCTTTTAGCGTGGCCGATTTGCGCGCGGCGTTACAGCAGGGCGAGCGGATTTTATTGCTGATCAGCACCTGGCGGCTGAACCGTAATAAGGCGCCGCATTGGGTGTGGCTGGTGGCCATGGACGAGGATTATGCCTACATCAACGACCCGGACGTGGACGAAGCGCTGGATCAGGTGGCGCTGGACAATATTTATGTGCCGGTGAGTCTGGATAACCTGGCGGCCATGATCCAGTACGGCAGCCGCCGTTATACCGCAGCCGTATTACTGCGCTGACGGGCCGTGAATATAGGGTTCGGTGCGGGCCGGATCGACCAGATGGTCCAGTTCCGGGCTGCGGTCAGCGCGCAGGGCTACCCAGGCGGCGACGTCTTCGCGCCATTCTTCCATCGGGCGTAATTGCGGCGCGGCCAGCACTTTGGCTTCGGTGCCGCGAAAGGCAAATACCAGTAAATGTTCGACTTTATAGGCCTGCAGCAGCATGGTTTTTTCCTTTAATAATGGCCGCGGTTTATACCAGAATTCCTGTTTCGGGTCATGAGGCGGGCAGCTGGGTGGTGTGGCTGAACGGTAATAACTCCGCCGCCTGGCGCCGGTAATGGCTCACCTGCTGAGCTTCAGCAGCGGCAAACTGACCAATGGCCTGCTGAAACCCGGGATGCAGCAGCTGGTGATAGCTGTAGGTGGTTATCGGCTCAAAGCCGCGGGCAATTTTGTGTTCGCCCTGGGTGCCGGGGTCAAAGCGCTGTAAGCCCTGCTGCAGGCAAAATTCAATGCCCTGGTAATAACAGGCTTCAAAATGCAGGGCGTCGATATCATCCAGCGCGCCCCAATAGCGTCCGTATAACGTATCGGCATCGTAAAAATACCAGGCTGCCGCTACCGGTTGCTGATCTTGTTTGGCCAGCACCAGCAGAATTTGTTCGGGCATGGTTTGTAGCAGCTGGCGGAAAAAGGCCTCGTTCAGATAGGGCCAGGAACGCCGCCGCGCATAAGTCATCTGGTAGCAGCGGAAAAAAAACGCAATATCCTCGTCGCTGATGCTGGCGCCGGTTTTCCGTTCCAGGCGGATGCCCTGTTGCTGCACGCGCTGCCGTTCTTTGCGCACATTTTTGCGTTTGCGGCTGCTGAAATGACTGAGGAAATGTTCGAAATCCTCATAGCCACGATTAAACCAGTGAAACTGGCAATGCTGCCGTTGCACCAGTTCCGGTTGCTGTTGCAGCAAGGCGCGTAACGGCGCGTCCGGAAAATTCAGATGCCAGCCGGAACTCTGTTCCTGCGCGCACAGGCTGTTCAGTGCCTCGATGGCAGTGTTCAGCGTTTGTGGTTCGCGATACAGCAGGCGCGGGCCGGTGGCCGGGGTAAAGGGAATGGCGCACAGGCGTTTGGGGTAATAATCCAGCCCGTATTGGTCATAGGCTTCGGCCCAGCGCCAATCGAACACATATTCCCCATAGCTGTGCTGTTTGGCAAAGCAGGGCACGATCAGTTCAGGTGTTTGCCCCGGTTCGGCCGCCACCAGATACCCCGCCTGCCAGCCGCTGTCGTGATCGGCGCTGGTACCAATACAGCCGCTGTCTTCCAGTAC
Source organism: Pseudomonadota bacterium (assembly GCA_023399105.1). Taxonomy (GTDB): domain Bacteria; phylum Pseudomonadota; class Gammaproteobacteria; order Pseudomonadales; family Oceanobacteraceae; genus Venatoribacter. The sequence goes on from JAEWQT010000018.1 coordinate 1,838, forward strand.
GGCCAGAAATTCATAACGCAGAAAGGGGTAGCCCTGTGCTGCTACCTGTTGGTACAGCGCCTGCCAGTGCGGGCGGGAAATATCGTGCAGACTGCTGAGCAGCCGGAGTTCTGTCATGGCCGTGACCTGTCTGTCGTTTGTGCCTATGATGATACGAAATGAAGTAACAACAGTGTGCCCTGCACCTGATGGAGTGAAGTATGTTCCAGCTTGATCCCCGCCTGCAATCCGACACCACCTTTATCGGCCGTTTACCGCTCAGCCAGGTGCTGCTGATGAACGACAGCCGCTACCCTTGGGTCATTCTGGTGCCGGCGCGCAACGATGTGTTTGAAATGTATCATCTGTCGGAAGCTGACCGGCTGCAGCTGGCGAAAGAATCCAGCTGGGTGTTGGAAAAAATGGCCGATCATTATGCCGCCAAATCCATGAACGTGGCGGCGTTGGGCAATGTGGTGGCGCAGCTGCATGTGCATCATATTGCCCGCTTTGCCAATGACCCGGCCTGGCCCGGCCCGGTGTGGGGTCACAGCCCGGCAGTACCCTATACTCCGGCGCAGCTGGAGCAGCGGGTGCATGAGCTGAAAAGCCTGTTTGAAAGCCATTTTGTCGCCGATATGAACGCCGAAGACGACGCTGAAAATTACGTTTACTGGTAAGCGGAGGAGAATGATATGCAGGTTATTCGCCGCTATATGCACAACCCGTTGCGTAATTTTAATTACCTGATTGGCTGCGAAGAATCCGGCCAGGCCATTGCGCTGGACCCTTTCGATGCCGATGTTTTGCAGGCTATGGCGGCCGAGCAGGGGTGGGTGATCCGGCTGATTATTAATACCCATGAGCACCACGATCATGTGGAGGGTAATCTGGCTCTGCAGGCCTTAACCAATGCCCCGGTGTGGGCGCATGAAAATGCCCGGGTGCCAGGACAATCGCACGGTATTAAAGCCGGTGATGTGATTAATCTGGGCAGCATTCAGCTGCGTGCCCTGCATACCCCCGGCCATACTCCGGTGCATCTGTGTTTGCTGGCGCCGGCCTCGGCACAGCAGGAGGTGCCGGTATTATTTTCCGGCGATACGCTGTTTAACGCCTGCGCCGGTAACTGTAAAAATGGCGGCAACGTGGATGATATGTACGACAGTTTTGTGTCGCAGCTGTTGCCACTGCCGGATGCTACCTTGCTGTATCCGGGCCACGATTATATGAAAACCAATCTGGCCTTTGCCCTCGATCGCGAGCCGGGTAATGCCATGGCTTCTTACTGGGCTGATCAGGTGCAGGCGCTGGAGCCGGATGATATGCC
>JAEWQT010000030.1 GCA_023399105.1 Pseudomonadota bacterium
CGTACTTTAACCAGTACCTCTTCGCTCATGTCGGTGCCGGCACGGGACGGCATAATCTGAATGGCAGGATCCGGCGGATACAGGTTGGGTGCGGCGTAAATACAGCCCAGCACCAGCACCAGTACCACCAGCAGGTTTTTCCACAGGGGGTATTTGTTGAGCATAAAACTGCCCTTATTCCTTATTCTGAAAACGACGACGGTCTCCGCAGAGACCGTCAGGGTTGCCCGCTTATGCTCAGGCTTTTACGTCTTTGATAGTGCCTTTCGGCAGGGCCGCAGTCACGGCGATTTTCTGCACTGGCAGCTGTACGCCATCGGCCACTTCAATCACGATGAAATCGTCAGTCACTTTGGTGATCTTGCCCAGCATGCCACCCGCAGTCACCACTTCATCGCCTTTGGCCAGGCCAGAGATCAGACTTTTGTGTTCTTTCTGACGCTTGCTCTGCGGACGCCACAACAGGAAGTAGAAAATCAGCAGGAAGCCGCCCAGAAACACCAGCTGACCGGTTACGCCCATCGGTTGCTGGGCTGCGCCACCTTCAGCAAAGGCAACACCCGATACGGTTAAAGCCAGTGCGGCCAGAATTGCTTTCATTCAGTATCTCCTGATTTTTTAATAAATAATCGCGTCAAATTACGCCTGTGGTTCGCTCTGATGACCGCTTGCAGCGGCGTCCAGCGGCGGTGTCTGCATGCCCCGTTTGGCATAAAACTCATCCACGAAGGCAGCAAATGTACCTTCTTCCAGAGAGCGGCGCAAACCGGCCATCAGCGTCTGGTAATAATGCAGGTTATGGATGCTGTTTAAAGTACCACCGAGCATTTCTTTACATTTATCCAGGTGATGCAGATAGGCACGGCTGAAGTTGCGACAGGTGTAACAGCTGCATTCCGGGTCAATCGGACCGGTGTGCGAACGGTTCGCCGCGTTGCGTAATTTCAACACCCCGGTGGAGGTAAATAAGTGGCCATTGCGGGCATTACGGGTGGGCATGACGCAATCGAACATATCGATGCCGCGACGCACACCTTCGACCAGATCCTCCGGTTTGCCCACGCCCATCAGATAACGGGGTTTGTCTTTCGGCATTTTCGGCGCCACGTAACGCAGTACGCGCATCATATCGTCTTTGGGCTCGCCCACGCTTAAACCACCAATGGCGTAACCATCAAAACCAATATCGGTCAGGCCGGCCAGCGACTCATCGCGCAGGTCTTCGTACATACCGCCCTGAATAATACCGAACAGCGCCGACGGGTTGTCGCCGTGGGCATCTTTGGAGCGTTTGGCCCAGCGCAAGGACAAACGCATGGAATCAGCGGCTTCTTTTTCGGTGGCCGGGTACGGTGTGCATTCGTCAAAAATCATCACGATGTCAGAGCCCAGATCACGCTGCACCTGCATCGAGCTTTCTGGCGTCATCAGCACTTTTTCGCCGTTTACCGGCGAGCGGAAGGCCACCCCCTCTTCGGTGATTTTGCGCATCGCGCCCAGACTGAACACCTGAAAACCGCCAGAGTCGGTAAGAATGGGTTTATCCCAGCCGATAAAATCGTGCAGATCACCGTGCAGTTTCACCACCTCGGTGCCCGGGCGCAGCATTAAATGAAAGGTATTGCCGAGAATAATTTCCGCACCCAGTTCCTTAATATGCTCCGGGCTCAGGCCTTTCACCGAACCATAAGTACCAACCGGCATAAAAGCCGGAGTCTGGATGGTTCCGCGCGGAAAGGTAATGGTGCCACGACGGGCATGACTGCTGCCGTCGGTAATTTCACTGTGCAGTTCAAACTGCATAAAACATTCGCGTGTCATTAAAGTATTCCGGCTTATTCAACCCGCTGCGGGCGGGATAAAAACATGGCATCGCCATAACTGTAAAAACGGTAACGCTGCGCCACGGCTTCGGCATAGGCGGCCAGCGTATGTTCACGACCGGCAAAGGCCGACACCAGCATAATCAGGGTCGATTCCGGCAGGTGAAAGTTGGTCACCATGGCATCGACGCTGCGGAAGCGGTAACCGGGGTAAATAAAGATCCGGCTTTCACCGTAAAACGGTGCAATATCGCCATTGGTACTGGCACTTTCCAGGCTGCGCACCGAGGTGGTACCCACTGCCACCACACGCTTGCCCGCCGCCCGGGTGGCTTTCACGGCATCGACCACATCCTGCCCGACCTCAATGTACTCGGCGTGCATTTCATGCTCGTGGATATTATCAACCTTCACCGGCTGAAAAGTACCGGCGCCAACGTGCAGGGTAACGAAGGCAAAGTTCACGCCTTTGGCCTGCAGGGCATCCAGCAATGGCTGGTCAAAGTGCAAACCGGCCGTCGGTGCCGCTACCGCACCGGGTTTTTCCGCATACACGGTCTGGTAACGCTCGCGGTCTTCGGCGGCGTCTTCCCGTTCCATATAGGGCGGTAACGGCATGTGGCCGGCCTGCTCAAGAATGTCCAGCAGTGGTCGTTCATCCAGAAACTGCAGGCGGAATAAAGCGCCTTCACGACCCAGCACTTCCACCTCGGCACCGCCCAGCACAATGCGGCTGCCGGGCTTGGGTGAACGGGACGAACGCAGATGCGCCAGCGCTTCATGCTCACCGGTAATGCGTTCAATTAAGGCTTCCAGCTTGCCGCCGCTGGCTTTTTCACCGAACAGCCGCGCCGGAATCACCCGGGTATTGTTAAACACCAGCAGGTCACCTGGTTCCAGCATGCCAAGCAGATCTTTAAAGCCCCGATGCCCCAGCGCACCGGTCTCGCCGTCCAGCGTCAGCAGGCGCGAAGCGCTGCGTTCAGGCATCGGATAGCGAGCGATTAATTCATCGGGCAGGTCAAAGCTGAAATCGCTGGTTTTCATATTGGTTCGCGGCACACAGACAGGCTTTATTAAAGGCTGGCAAGATTACCGGATAGCGGCGGGTAAGTTAAGGAAATCATTAGAAAAACCCATTGACAGCCAGAAAAGACAGAGTATTATGCGCGCCATCTGACGGCTACAACGCCAACCCCTTGGCGGTTATGCGCCAGTGTGGCGAAATTGGTAGACGCAGGGGATTCAAAATCCCCCGCCTTTGCGGGCGTGCCGGTTCGAGTCCGGCCACTGGTACCAGCAAACCAGTAGAGTCAGATAATGAGTAGTGGTAATATGCCGCGCCTCAATGCCCAGGTGGTGAAATTGGTAGACACGCTGTGTTCAGGTCGCAGTGAGCTTACGCTCGTGAGAGTTCGAGTCTCTCCCTGGGCACCACTCCCAAGCTGTTAATAAGCCGGAGCGGTGCAAGAAAAAGCAAGACCACGCCGTGGTGGTGAAATTGGTAGACACGCTGTGTTCAGGTCGCAGTGAGCTTACGCTCGTGAGAGTTCGAGTCTCTCCTACGGCACCACTTTAAAACTCTGGTTTTAAAGTGATCAAAATTTGCAAGGTTAACAGCCTTACCCCCTGCCCAGGTGGTGAAATTGGTAGACACGCTGTGTTCAGGTCGCAGTGAGCTTACGCTCGTGAGAGTTCGAGTCTCTCCCTGGGCACCATTCCAACGCTCTGTTGTAATGGTTTTTATCCCTTATCGTTTTATTAATACCCTGTCGCTACGACTAATTCAGCATCGCCAGAGCGTTTATTTGGCCTATTCTGTCTGCAGACTGCACGATGGAAACCTGTTATGTCGCATCATGGAAAACGTATTCTGCTGGCAGCCGCCAGCAGCTCAGCAGCTGCTTTGGCGCTGGCCTTGCTGTTACCCGGCACCTTGCCTGGCTATCCGATCCTTATCGCCGGCGCCGGCGTAAGCCTGACCCTGTTGCTGAGTTACCGACTGGTAATCCGGCCACTGATTCTGTTCAGTCATCAGATCACCCATGCGCTCACCCACAGCCAGCATGATAATAACCGCTATCCCCTGCCCGATTATCTGCGCCAGGAAATGCAGCAACTGCAGCAGCAGCTGAACGGCTACGCCCAACTAAAAGCCAAGTTGTCGGAGCACAGCAGCCGCATCGCCATTGCCGCGGCGGAAATGTCGTTTACCGCCGACCAGATGAAACGCAAAATCCACGAAGAAGTGCAGGACAGCCATAGCCTGATTGAGTCGGCCGGCCACATTCAGGCCAGTGTGGATCAGATGGTTCAGCAAACCCAGGCGGCTGAAAGCGCAGCGAACGATGCCATGCACATCAATACCCTGGGCAAACAGGCCATTGATGAAACTCTGCCCAAGATGGAAGGCACCCGCTCAGAGGTAGAAGATAACGCCACCCTGATTGCCGAGCTGGAAGCCAAGTCGGAACAGATTAAAGCCATTACCGGGGTGATCAGTGCGATTGCCGAGCAAACCAACCTGCTGGCCCTGAACGCCGCCATTGAAGCCGCAAGGGCCGGCGAGCAAGGCCGTGGCTTTGCTGTGGTGGCCGATGAAGTACGGGCGCTGGCTGCCAAAACTTCAGATGCCACCCTGCAAATCGGCCAAACGGTGGCCGAAATTAATCATCAGATAAAACAAGCCGTGAATAACAGCCGTCAGCTGACCCAGACCATTGGTGAAGGAGTACAGATGACGCAGAGCATCAGTGAACACCTGCACGGTATTTACCGCCATTCGCAAGCGATTGAACACAGCATCAGCGATATCGCCACCAGCGTCAGCGACAACAGCAACAATATCCGCACCATTTCCACCATTGTTGAACAGACCGGCAGCCGGTTAGAGCAGACGGAGCAGGAAATCAGCGCCATGTCGGAACGCTCGCTGGCACTGTCAGAAACGGCTGAAGAAATTTATCAGGCCTTTGGCGACACCGATCTGGGTGGCATGCACGAACAAGCCCGACAGGAAGCGCTGCAAGCAGCGACCGCCATTGCTACCTTGCTGGAACAGGCCATTCACACCGGCACCCTGACCGAAGCCCAGGTGTTCGATACCGCCTACCAACCGATTGCCGGAACCAATCCGCAGAAATACCACACGGCCTACGACCGCCTGGCCGATGACAGCTTCCCGGCGGTGCAGGAAGCCATTTTGCAGCGCCACCCGAGCATCTCCTACGCCGGTGCCGTGGACGTAAACGGCTACTTCCCCACCCACAATAAAAAGTTCAGCGAACCTTTAACCGGTGATTATGAGTACGACCTGCTGCACAACCGCAGCAAACGTATTTTTAATGACCGCACCGGATTGCGCTGTGGCAGCCATACGCAGCCATTTCTGCTGCAAACCTACAAACGCGACACCGGTGAAGTCATGCACGATTTATCCGTGCCGATTTATGTGAATGGTAAGCACTGGGGCGGTTTCCGTATTGGTTACCGCAGTGAATAGTCAGAAATCTTTGTAACGTACCACCTGATTACGACCATTGGCCTTGGCGAAGTACAGGGCCTCATCGGCATAACGCACCCAGTTTTCGTGACTCTCCTGGTAACCGGGCACCGCGCCGTGAATACCAATACTGACTGAAACCCGCAGGCCTGCCGAAATACGGTCAAAATTCAGCCGGCTGATGGTGCTGCGGATGCATTCCGCCACATGCTCAGCCCCGTCAGCGCTGGTACCCGGCAACACCATAATAAATTCTTCACCACCATAACGGGCCAGCAAATCGGTACTGCGGTGTACGGTCTGACGAACAGCCTGCGCCACCACCTGCAGAATTTCATCACCAGCCTGATGGCCATGCACATCGTTCACCTTTTTAAAGTGATCAACGTCGATCATCAGGACACAGATCGACTCGCGGGTGCGGATGGCGCGGGCCATTTCGCGCTGCATAATCTGGTCAAAAAAGCGCCGGTTACGCAGATTGGTGAGCGGATCGGTAATGCTCATAAGCTCCAGCTTACGATTGGCATTTTCAAGTTCCAGCGTGCGCTCTTTAACCCGCTGCTCCAGCGTTTCAGTGGCCTGCTTCTGGATCGCCAGCGCCAATGCCTGAGCCTCACGCGCCTCTCGTTCATGCTGCAGGGCTTTTTCCTGGGCCAGACGCGCATTACGCTCCTGCTGCAGCGCCGATTCCTGAGATTTGCGCGCCACTTTTTCATGTTCAAGAGCAATGAACTGAGCCGTATAGCGTTTGCGCTTTTCATTATTCAGACGATCGGCCAGCGCAAAAGACAGCAAGATAACTTCGACCACCGAACCCACCTGCACAATGTTTTCGGTAAAAAAGTTGCGGGGCAAAAGATCGAACTTATTCATTGCCAGAATGACACCGCCCAACAGCAATACTGACCAGGCAATGGTGTAATAACGCGCTGACGAATAACCCTGACCCCAACGGATAATACCGCTGATAATGGCCAGACTGATGCCCAGCACCGCCGCACCAATCAATAATCGGATCATGCTGCTGTAAGGAAATAAATTGCTGAATAAAATAATGCCAAAGGCCAGTAACGCCAATGCATTAAACAGCCGGTTAAGCAGCGGAATTTCTTTCAGCTGCAGAAAATTGCGGGTAAAGACCAGCACAAACAACACCACACCACCCAGAAAGACCAGAATACTGTGGTCGTTCCACCAGGTGGCTTCAGGCCATAAAAACTGGAAATTCAGCCCCTGCAAACTGGCCAGAAAGCCGGCCATGCAACCTACATACAAAACGTAGTACAGGTAGTTGGCTTCGCGGACGGAAAAAAATACGAACAGGTTGTACAACACCATAATGATCATGATGCCGTAATAAAGCCCCATGCCGAGTATCTGCTTCTGATCGCCGACAAAAAAATCACGCTCTTCCCAGATACTGAGCGGAAACTGCATGGAACTGGAGGTTTCCACCCGGAACAATAATTCAGCTTGTTCCCCCGGGTTCATGGTTAATGGAATCACAAAAAAGCGGTGATCTACCGGACGTTCAGCAAAGGGCTGCTTATCCCCAAGTTCCAACACCTCCCAGTCACCGCCATGACGGCGGCTGTGCAAGTGGACATGATCCAGCACCGGATACGACAAACTGAGCAGGCGTGTTACTGCTTCGGTACCGCTGTGCTGCAGATTCAGCCGGAACCAGTACACCGAGGAGGTGTAGCCAAAAGACATGCTGTTTTTATCACCCCAATGCCACTCCAGAGTATCTACTGCAGCGACGGGAACGGCGGCACTGGGATCTTCGGCGTACTGCAGCACGGAATCCAGTTCGCTACCGGAAGACAGTGAGGTGATTTCAACCGCGACGGCCGATGTGGTTGCCATACAGGAAACAGAGAACAATAATCCCAGTACCATGAGCAGGGAGCGTATGGACATTTTTGCCTCATGATTATTTTTGGCTGATATTCTAGCAAAGGAATATGGTTGTGCCGCTGCTTATTTTTTCAATCTGACCGGAGTTTCCCGTGCGTTCATCGGTATCTGCCCTTCTGCTGCTGTTCCTGTCGTTGCCAATCACCGCTGCCGCGGCAGAGTTGGCACCGGATTTTCGCCTGCCATTACTGGATAACAGCGCCACACTGAGCCTGCAGGAACAGCGTGGCAAAGTGATTTATCTGGATTTTTGGGCGTCCTGGTGCGGTCCGTGCCGCAAATCCCTGCCCCTGCTGAACAACTTACGCAATGAGCTGCACCAGCAAGGCGTTACCGACTTTGAAATTCTGGCCATCAATCTGGATGACGAAGCAGCCGCCGGCCTGGCCTTTCTGCAGGAATTTCCGGTGGCCTATCCGACCCTGCACGATGCCAGTGGCAACACCGCCCAGGCCTATGATTTACGCGGTATGCCCACCTCCTACCTGATTGACCGCCAGGGCCGTTTGCGCGGAACGCATCAGGGCTTCAAACCCGCCGATATGGATGGTATCCGCAGCGCCATTGAAGAACTGCTGCAGGAGCAATAAGCCCCCGGATACAGACTGTCACAGTGCAACGGTTGCCAGCTCTGGCGGCGCCTGTTATTGCTTCCGGTACTTTTGCATTAGCTGGACGGATAATGACTATAAAAACTGTGTTAATTACCGGCTGTTCTACGGGCATTGGCCGCGCCCTGACTGAGGCCTTTCTGCTGCGCGGTTACCGGGTGTATGCCACCGTCCGTACCGCTGGCAGCCTGCAGGATCTGCGACATGAGCAACTGCGGGAACTGGTGCTGGATGTGAATGACCCGGACGCGATTGCTGCCGCCATGGCGCATATTGAAGCCGACAGCGGCTATCTGAACACACTGGTTAACAACGCCGGCTTTGCCGCCATGGGGCCGGTGCTGGAACTGGACGAGCAACGCCTGCAACAACAGTTTGCCACCAATGTGTTTGCGCCGGTGGCACTCACCCGCGCTTGTTTATCCTTGTTGCGCCAGGCCGCCAGTGCCGGCCAGCCGGCGCAGGTGGTGAACATCGGCTCCATTTCCGGCATTACCACCACGCCCTTTTCCGGCGCCTACTGCGCCAGTAAGGCGGCGCTGCACAGCCTTAGTGATGCCCTGCGCATGGAGCTGGCGCCCTTTAATATTCAGGTGATTACCGTGCAGCCCGGGGCCATTGAATCAAAATTCGGTGACAACTCGCTGGCCAGCCTCAGCAATCTGATTACCGACGACTCCCTGTACGCACCGCTGCGACCCTTTATTCAGGCACGCGCCACAGCGTCACAACAAAACCCGACACCGGCGCCGGAGTTTGCTGATATACTGGTGCAACGTCTGGATACTAACCCCACCGAGGTGCTGCGCATCGGCAATGGCAGCCGCGCGCTGCCTTTGCTGAAATGGCTGCTGCCGACCCGATTGCTGGACCGGATTCTGCGCAAACGCTTTGGTTTGTTGTGAATCCCCGAACGGGGCGGTAGTAATGGCTTAATGCGCGCTGTCACGCCGCCCCAGATAATGCAGAATGCGGTTACGGGCCGAATGCCAGTGGTTTTTCGGTTTCGCCGGGGCTTGTGCTAACAGACTGGCAAAGTCGATCGCGGCGGCCGGCTGTGGCGGCACATGAGCACAGAATATTTGCTGTGCCTGCAGCTCAGCCACCCGCTGCAGCGACTGCCGGTACTGATTCGGATGACATACCGGATACGGCGGCACCAGCCGGCCGCGCACCTGCACAATCAGATCCGCCACATACAATTGGCCCGTGGGCCTGTGCAATAAAGAAAGATCATGGTTGGTATGACCCGGAGTACAGAGCACCTGCCAGTCGGGAAAACCAGGCAGGCGTTGCTCGTCCTGCAGCAAAATATCGGCGCTTAAAATGGGGTTGTACCAGATATGCCGGCGCGGCTTGCCCAAGCGCTTGGCCACCCACCAGGTTAAGCCAACATCAATGGCATGAGCGGTACGGCCAGCCAGACCACTGTACCAGTGACGCGCCGCCGGATGCGCCGCCAGCGGCGCGCCGGTAGTTTTTCGCAGCAAGGCGGCGCCACCGGCATGATCGGGGTGCATGTGCGTTACCACCACCAGCTTCAGGTCGGCTAACGGCCGGCCCAAGGTATTGGTGATGTAATCACACACCATGCGCACATCGGCACGGCTGCAGCCATCCAGCAACAACAAGCCTTCGGCCTGCTCGGCCAGATAGATGTTCTGAATGTAACCCTGCAGCCGGTGAATCTGCATGCTCAGTCGGCGCGGTGCTCGCGGGCCAGATAGTCACGCGACTGCATTTCCAGCATGCGCGAGGTAGTGCGCTGGAATTCAAACTCCAGCTTGCCCTGACCGTAAATCGCCGGAATGGCAGCTTCGGCCGACATAATGACCTTCACACCACGATCGTAAAATTCGTCGATCAGGTTAATAAAACGGCGTGCCACGTCGTCGTTTTTTATGCCCATGGTCGGCACATTGGAAATCAGGATGGCGTGAAACTGTTTACCCAGCTCGATGTAGTCGTTCTGTGAACGCGGGCCATCGCAGAGGGCGTAAAAATCAAACCAGGCGATGTCGTCACAAAAGGCCTTCACCGGAATTTTACGACCCAGAATTTTCACATTGCAGTTGGTTTTTACATGGCGCGGGTCAGCAATCAGGCTGTCGAAACTTTTCTGCAGACTGGCTTCGGCGGTGCTGTCGAGCGGGTAATGATACAGCTCAGCCTGCTCCAGGGTGCGCAGACGGTAATCAATGCCCGAATCCACGTTCACCACTTCGGTAAACTGATTCAGTAATTTAATCGCCGGCAGAAAACGCGCACGCTGCAGGCCATCTTTATACAGGCCATCCGGCACAATATTGGAGGTCGCCACCAGCGTTACGCCACGGGCAAACAATTCCTGCATCAGGCTGCCCAGAATCATGGCGTCGCCGATATCGGAGACAAAAAACTCATCGAAACAGATCACCACCGCTTCGTCGGCAATGCGGTCAGCGACAATTTTCAGCGGGTTCTTGGCGCCGGCCAGATCGGTCAGGTCACGGTGCACGCGCTGCATAAAGCGGTGAAAGTGGGTGCGCATTTTGCGCTTGAACGGCAGCGCATCGTAGAAGGTATCCACCAGATAGGTTTTTCCCCGGCCCACCCCACCCCAGAAATACAGGCCTTTTTCCGGCAGCGGCGCTTTTTTGCTGAGTTTACCCAGCAATTTGCTGACCGCACCCTGCTGCTGGCGGCGCTGTTCGGCGGCGACCAGGTCTTCGTATAACCGCTGCAGATGCTTAACCGCCATTTCCTGAGCGGCATCATAAGAAAAGTCGTCGCGCTGAAGATCAGCCTGATAGAGTTCCCAGGGTGTGGACACTGCAGTCTCCCGAAAAATGTGGGTAAACCAGAAAGCGGCGCAATGTAACCAAGCAGCCGCTAAAGTGCAAATAGGCAGTCTTTATCAGGGCTGCAGCGGATTCAGCAGCGGCGCCAGATCGTCCAGTAAGCTGGCTTTCAGATCGGTCAGACGACCATGAAAAAAATGGCTGCCGGTACGGAAAACACTGAAATGAGGGGTTGGCACGACCCGCTCCGCCCAATCCTGTACTTCCTCAAAGGGCACCACCTCATCGGCATCCCCCATATAGACGAAGGTCTCGAACTCATAGGGCAATTGGTTGGGTGCATCAAAGTGATGCACCGCCGGTGCCAACAGCACCAGTGCCGCCAGATGTTCTGGTGCCCGACAGGCACTTAAACAAGCCATGCCGGCACCGAAGGAAAAGCCCGCCAGAATAATCCGTTCCCAGCCCAGTTCGGTACGGGCGTAATTCAGTACTGCCAGCACGTCTTCCTGTTCGCCACGGCCATGATCATGCTGGCCTGCACTGTTACCGACACCACGGAAATTAAACCGTAAGGTGGGCAAGCCCTGCCCCGCCAGCGTCCGGGTAACGGTGGTCACCACTTTATTGTCCATGGTGCCGTGAAACAGCGGGTGCGGGTGACACATCAGTACGCCCAGCCGGGTTTGCTGTGCGGCTTGCCAGCGGGCTTCCAGCGGACCGGCCGGGCCGGAAATCAGCAGATTTTGTTCTTGTGCCATAGGGCTGTTTTTTTCCTGTTTAACCGATGTTTGCTTCTCTATATTCTTATAACTAAATGTTATCGAATACACCTTCTTATATGCCATGCATCTTGGTATATTTCGCGCCATCTATCTTGCCCCCCACCTCTATTTGGGAGCCATCCGAGCGACATGACAGACTACAACCTGACTCACTTAAAACAACTGGAAGCGGAAAGTATTCATATCATCCGCGAAGTCGCGGCTGAATTCGACAATCCGGTGATGCTGTACTCTATCGGTAAAGACTCGGCAGTAATGCTGCACCTGGCGCGCAAAGCCTTTTATCCGGGCAAACCGCCGTTCCCGCTGCTGCATGTCGATACCACCTGGAAATTCCGCGAAATGATCACCTTCCGCGACAAAATGGCCAAAGAAATTGGCATGGAGTTGCTGGTGCACACCAATCAGGAAGGCATTGCTCAGGGCATTGGGCCTTTCACGCACGGCTCGTCCAAGCACACCGATGTGATGAAAACCGCCGCCCTGAAACAAGCGCTGGATAAATACGGCTTTGATGCCGCCTTTGGTGGCGCCCGTCGCGATGAAGAAAAATCCCGTGCCAAAGAGCGCGTGTATTCCTTCCGTGACAACAAACACCGCTGGGACCCGAAAAACCAGCGGCCGGAACTGTGGAATATCTACAACGGCAAGGTCAATAAAGGCGAAAGCATCCGCGTGTTCCCGCTGTCCAACTGGACCGAGCTGGATATCTGGCAATACATCTATCTGGAAAGCATTCCGATTGTGCCGCTGTACTTCGCCGCGCCGCGTCCGGTGGTAGAGCGTGACGGTATGCTGATTATGGTGGATGACGACCGTATGCCGCTGAAAGACGGCGAAGTACCGCAAATGAAATCGGTGCGTTTCCGCACCCTGGGTTGTTACCCGCTGACCGGTGCCGTGGAGTCGACTGCCGCCACACTGCCGGAAATTATTCAGGAAATGCTGCTGACCACCACTTCCGAACGTCAGGGCCGCGCCATCGACCACGATTCTTCCGGGTCAATGGAGAAGAAGAAGCAAGAGGGTTACTTCTGATATGTCACACCAATCCGAACTGATTTCTCAGGACATCCTTGAGTATCTGAAACAGCACGAGAACAAAGAACTGCTGCGCTTCCTCACCTGCGGCAACGTGGACGATGGCAAATCAACCCTGATCGGCCGCCTGCTGTACGATTCAAAAATGATCTATGAAGATCAGCTGGCTGCCGTAACCAAAGACAGCACCAAAGTGGGCACCACCGGTGACCGCCCCGATCTGGCACTGCTGGTCGATGGCCTGCAGGCGGAACGTGAACAGGGCATTACCATTGACGTGGCGTACCGCTATTTCAGCACCGCCAAGCGCAAATTTATTATTGCTGACACCCCGGGCCACGAGCAGTACACCCGCAACATGGCGACCGGTGCGTCCACCTGTGATCTGGCCATCATTCTGATTGATGCCCGTTACGGCGTGCAGACTCAGACTCGTCGTCACAGCTTTATTGCCTCGTTACTGGGCATCAAGCACATCGTCGTGGCCGTCAACAAAATGGACCTGCTCGATTTCAGTGAAGAACGCTTCAATGAAATTGAGGCGGATTATCTGGCCTTTGCCAAAAAACTGAATCTGACCGATATCCGTTTTGTGCCGATGTCTGCCCTCGATGGCGACAACGTGGTGGAACGCTCGCCGCGCGCGCCCTGGTACAAGGGCAAAACGCTGATGGAGATTCTGGAATCGGTGGAAATTGCCAAGGATAAAAACCTGGAAAATTTCCGCCTGCCGGTGCAGTACGTCAACCGTCCCAACCTCGACTTCCGCGGATTCTGCGGCACCATCGCCGCCGGTACGGTAAAACCCGGCGACACCATCATGGCGCTGCCATCGCAGAAAACCAGCAAGGTTGAACGCATCGTTACCTGGGGCGCTGATCTGCCTGAAGCCTTTGCCGGCCAGGCCATCACCCTGACCCTGGAAGATGAAATTGATATCAGCCGCGGCGACGTGATCGTCAAAGTTGGTGATCAGCCCATTATCGGTAAAAAACTGAATGCCGACATTGTCTGGATGAACGAAGCGGCCATGATTCCGGGTAAACCCTATAACCTGAAATTTGCCTCCAGCTCCACCTCCGGCACCATCAGTAACATTCATCATCTGGTGGATGTGAACACGCTGGAACAGAGCCATGCCGATCAGGTGAAGCTGAACGAAATCGCCCTGGTGGAAGTATCACTGGATAAAGCCATTCCGTTTGATACCTACAGCCGCATTCCGGGCACTGGCGCCTTTATTATCATCGACCGTCTGACCAACGCGACGCTGGGTGCCGGCATGATCGTTGGCGCCGCCAATGATTCGTTCGATAACCGTCCGGTTACGGCCGTGGAGAAAGCCCGCCGCTTCAACCAGAAACCGGCCATTATTGCCGTTAATGCAGTCAATGCCGAAGAAGTGGTACAGGGCCTCGACCGCCGCCTGTTCGAAATGGGCCGGGTTGCCGCAGTGGCCAGCAATGAACACGCGCCGGTGCTGAAAGACGCCGGTCTGGTGGTACTGGTGGCCGGTGGTGCCGATGGCGCTGATATCAGCCTGGCGGCGGACCAGGAAAGCCTCGACAGCCTGATCGCCG
>JAEWQT010000125.1 GCA_023399105.1 Pseudomonadota bacterium
GTGCTGAATATCGCCGATCCGGTGCAAACCGAAGCCGCTCTGAAAGATTTTCTGACCCGCTTTGGTACCCCTTATGTGGTGGTTAACAACGCCGGGATCACCCGCGACAATCTGTTCCTGCGCATGAATGACGCTGAATGGGATGACGTAATCAATACCAACTTAAGTGGGGTTTTCCGCGTCTGCAAGGCAATGGTAAAACCCATGTTGAAACAGAAAGACGGCGCCATTATCAACATCAGCTCCATCATTGGCACCACCGGTAATGCCGGTCAGGCCAACTATGCAGCAGCCAAGGCAGGCCTTGAGGGCTTTACCCGTTCACTGGCGCAGGAAATCGCCAGCCGTAACATTACAGTCAATTGTGTAGCGCCAGGATTTATTCAGACAGATATGACGGATATCTTGCCTGAAACGCAAAAAGAGGCGATCCTAGCGACCATTCCGGGCAAGCGCTTTGGCCAGCCAGAAGAAATTGCAGGTGCTGTTGCTTTTTTAGCCAGCAATAACGCCAGATACATAACAGGCCAGACCATTCATGTGAATGGCGGCATGAATATGGGCTGAGGTCTTCCGAGGCCACAGGAAACTCTGAAACGGTAGGAAAAAACCATGAGCAATATCGAAGAACGCGTAAAAAAAATCGTCTGTGAACAACTGGGCGTAAAAGAAGAAGACGTTAAGGCTTCCTCTTCTTTCGTAGACGATCTGGGCGCTGACTCCCTGGACACTGTAGAGCTGGTAATGGCTCTGGAAGAAGAATTCGAAACCGAAATTCCGGACGAAGCGGCAGAAAAACTGACCACCGTTCAGGAAGCTATCGACTACATCATCGCCAATCTCTGATTGACCTGATGTACAGAAGGCCGCCTCTGTCACCGGATGCGGCTTTTTTTATGCCTGTGATTTTTACTGACAGAAGCGGACAGTTATGACAAAGCGACGGGTTGTAGTGACCGGAATGGGCACCGTTAATCCACTCGGATTGAATCTGACGGATACCTGGCAAGCCTTGCTGCAGGGGCGCAGTGGTATTGGCCCGATTACCGGTTTTGATGCCAGTGCCTTCAGTACTCGCATTGGCGGCGCGGTTAAGAATTTCGATGTCACCAGCGTTATGAGCGAAAAAGACGCGCGTAAAATCGACCTTTTTATGCAATACGCACTGGTCGCTGCAGAGCAGGCGATTCAGGATGCGGCGCTGCCGGAGCAGCTGGATAAGGACCGTGTCGGCGTGGCCGTCGGTTCCGGTATCGGCGGAATCGGTACCATTGAAGCCAACCACCAGCAGTTGCTGAGCAGTGGCCCGCGGCGGGTATCGCCCTTTTTGGTGCCTGGTTCCGTGATCAATATGGCGTCCGGCAACATTGCCATCCGCTATGGTTTTCGCGGTCCCAACTTTGCCATTACCACCGCCTGTACCACTGGCACCCATAACATCGGCTATGCCGCACGCACCATCGCCTATGGCGATGCCGATGTCATGCTCGCCGGCGGCGCGGAAATGGCCGGTACGCCGCTGGGGATGGCGGGTTTTACCGCTGCCCGGGCCATGAGCACCCGTAATGATGAACCCGAAAAAGCCAGCCGGCCGTGGGATAAAGACCGTGATGGTTTTGTCCTGGGTGATGGTGCTGCGGTGCTGGTGCTGGAAGCGCTGGAGCACGCGCAGGCGCGCGGGGCGACCATTTATGCCGAACTGTCTGGCCTTGGCCTGAGCGATGACGCCCACCACATTACCAGTCCGCCGGAAGATGGCGCTGGTGCGCGTCTGGCCATGGCGGCCGCACTGAAAGATGCCGGCCTGCAGCCGCAGGATATTGACTACATCAACGCCCACGGCACCTCAACGCTGGCCGGTGATATCGCTGAAACCAACGCTGTTAAAGACCTGTTTGGTGAGCATGCTTACCGGCTGGCAGTATCCTCCACCAAGTCCATGACCGGCCATCTGCTCGGTGCTGCTGGCGCATTGGAAGCGCTGATTACGGTGCTGGCCATCCGCGATGGCGTGGCACCGCCAACCATCAATCTGGATAACCCGGACGAAGGCTGTGATCTGGATTATGTGCCGCATCAGGCGCGCAAAATGCCAATCCGGGCGGCCATTTCCAACTCCTTCGGCTTTGGTGGCACCAACGGCAGCCTGTTGTTCCGCCAGTACCATGACTGATCTGATCTGGGTTGAGGGTAGCTGGCAAGCGGCCAGCTGGGCTTGTGATGATCGTGCCCTGCATTATGGCGATGGTCTGTTTGAGACTATTCGCCTGACTGCACAGGGGGAAGCCCCCCTGTGGGCCCTGCATCGTCAGCGCCTGCAGCAGGGCCTGGCGGCGCTGCATTTTCCGGCCGGCAGTCTGAATACCATTGACCAGGCCTGGCAGGCGTTGCCGTTGGCAGCACGCCAGCAGGGTGCCGGAAAATTGCTGATCAGTCGTGGTTCTGGCCCCCGTGGATACGCTATTCCGCCGGCGCCGGAGTTGCGGCTGCTGTGGCAGTCGTTTACGCCACCGTCGTGGGCGTATCAGCGCTTTCCGCAGGGTTTTGTCGTTGATCTTGGCCAGATTGCGCTCAGCCGGCAGCCCTTGCTGGCAGGTTTTAAACACCTGAACCGGCTGGAGCAGGTACTGGCGCGCCAGTCTATGCCAGACCATTGCCAGGAGTTGGTGTTGTGCGATACCTCGGGGCAGGTGGTCGAGGGCTGCATGAGCAATCTGGTGGTGTGCTGGCAAGGCCACTGGCTGACGCCGCCGCTGACGCAAGCCGGAGTGAACGGCGTGGTGCGGCGCTGGTTACTGCAGGAACAGCTGGTTTCTGTGGCCGACATCACACCAGAAATTCTGCTGACGGCGGAATCTGTGTTTTTCTGCAACACGCTCAACGGTATCATTGCCGTTCATCGTCTGGCGGACCGGGTTTTTCATGATGAAGACGGTCAGCGCCATATTGATTATTTACAGCAACGCCTGGAGGCACTGTTTTGCTGAAACGGATTCTGACCGGTATGTCGCTGTTACTGGTTCTGTTGTGCGGTTTGCTGCTGGCCAGCTGGCTGGCGCCGCTGAATAATACCGAGACGTTGCGGGTTGATATTCGTCCCGGACAAACCCTGAGTGCCTTATCACGACAATGGGAAACGGAAGGTTGGTTGCCTTCAGCGCTGGTGTTGCGCATTCAGGCCCGCTTGCTGGGTTATGAGCGTTCATTGCGTACCGGCGAATACGATATTCCGCCCGGCTTAAATGGCACTGAACTGTTGGCGTTGCTGGCCACTGCCACGCCAGTGTCGTACCGCATTACCCTGATTGAAGGTCAGCCGTTGCGCGAAGCGTTGCGTTTGCTGGCGGCAGAGACACGCCTGCAGCAGGATGTGCAACCCTTAAATGAAGAGCAGGTCGCCCGCTTGTTGGGTATTACTGGCAGTGCTGAAGGCTGGATCTACCCGGATACCTATGTGTTCCAGCGCGGTGAAAAGGTCTCGGTGTTGCTGCAGCAGGGCTACCAGCGGATGCAGCAGCAGTTGCAGCAGGCCTGGGAACAGCGCCAGCCTGGGCTGCCTTATAAAACACCCTATGACGCTTTGATCATGGCCTCGCTGGTGGAGAAGGAAACCGGCGTGGAGTATGAACGGGCACAGATTGCCGGCGTGTTTGTGCGCCGGTTGCAGAAAAATATGCGCCTGGAAACCGACCCGACAGTGATTTACGGATTAGGGGAAGCCTTTAGTGGTAATCTGCGTCGCAGCCATCTGCGTGATGCCGCCAATGTCTGGAATACCTATCGTCATCGCGGCTTGCCGCCCACGCCCATCGCCCTGGCCGGGCGCAAAGCGCTGGAAGCTGCCCTGCATCCTGCAGAGGGTACAGAGTTGTTCTTTGTCGCCCGTGGCGATGGCACTCATGTGTTTTCCGATACGCTGGAGGCGCATAATCGCGCCGTACGTGAATATCAGATCCGCAACCGCCGCACGGATTACCGTTCGGCACCGCCGCCGGCCAGCCCGGCACCCGCAGAGGAATAAGACTGCATGATACAGCCCGGACGTTTTATCACCTTTGAAGGCGGTGAGGGAGTCGGCAAAAGCACCAATAT
>JAEWQT010000269.1 GCA_023399105.1 Pseudomonadota bacterium
ACTCATTTGAACAAAGACTCCGGCGCAGCTGAAGCCGATGATAAAACCCTGCAAATTGGCTTTAACCAAAGTTTCTGAGGAGTAAACCATGAACAAAATTTTTACTAAAGCCGTTCTTATTGCTGCCATATCTGCTTTTTCAGTTGGCGCTTTGGCGAACAAAAAAGTGGAAATCCTGAACGTTTCTTACGACCCGACGCGCGAGCTGTATCAGGAACTGAATCCACTGTTTATTCAGCACTGGAAAGAGCAAACGGGTCAGGAACTTAACATCCGGCAAAGTCATGGCGGGGCCGGTAAACAAGCCCGCGCCGTGATTGATGGCTTAGAAGCCGATGTTGTCACGCTGGCGCTGGCCTATGACATTGATGCCATTGCCGAGCAAACCGGCAAGATCGCGGCTGACTGGCAAGGCAAACTGGCAAACAACAGTTCGCCTTACACCTCGACCATTGTGTTTCTGGTGCGCAAAGGCAATCCGAAAGGCATCAAAGACTGGGGTGATCTGGTCAAAGAGGGTGTCAGTGTGATTACGCCGAATCCGAAAACCTCCGGCGGCGCACGCTGGAATTATCTGGCCGCCTGGGGCTATGCCGAGAAGAAATACGGCAACGCTGCCAAAGCGGAAGAGTTTGTTAACCAGCTTTATCGCAATGTGCCGGTACTGGATTCCGGTGCACGTGGCTCGACCAACACCTTTGTTCAGCGTGGCATCGGCGATGTGTTCCTGTCGTGGGAAAACGAAGCCTTTCTGGCGGTGAATGAATTAGGCCCGGATAAATTCGAAATTATTGTGCCCTCGGTATCCATCCTGGCCGAACCACCGGTCACGGTAGTTACCGGTAATGCGGAACGCCGTGGAACCCTGGAAGTGTCGAAAGCCTATCTGGATTACCTCTACACAAAGCAAGGTCAGCGACTGGCTGCCAAGCATTACTACCGCCCTACTTATCCGGAGCTGGTGGAACCGGCACTGCTGAAAAACTTCCCGCAGGTAAAAACCTTTACCATTGATGAAGCCTTTGGTGGCTGGCAAAAAGCGCAACAAACGCACTTCGCCGATGGTGGCCTGTTCGACAAAATTTACCAGAAATAAGCCATTTTCAGCGGGCCATAACCTGGCCCGCATAACTGCACAAAGGACTACATTATGACCATTAAAGCCATTAACGCCCGCAATCAATTTCAGGGCACCGTCAAACATATAAAGCGCGGCGATGTTGTATCAGAGGTTGTCGTTGAGATCGGCAACGACAAACTGATTACATCCATCGTATCGACCAGCTCGGTCGATGATCTTAACCTTAAGCCAGGCAGTGCCGTAATTGCATTGTTCAAGTCTACCGAGGTAGCGCTGGCCAGTTTTCAGCCCGCCTGACGGTGGCAAT
This sequence comes from Pseudomonadota bacterium, assembly GCA_023399105.1. Taxonomy (GTDB): domain Bacteria; phylum Pseudomonadota; class Gammaproteobacteria; order Pseudomonadales; family Oceanobacteraceae; genus Venatoribacter. The sequence continues at coordinate 1,389 of JAEWQT010000269.1, forward strand.
GGAGGCAACCATGAGCATCAGAATTCTGAGCGTTCCGGGCTATAAGGGCAGTGGCGAACAACATTGGCAAACCTGGCTTGAACCACAATTAAACAACTGTCAGCGTATTGATACTATCGATTGGAACCGGCCCATTTTGCATAACTGGGTTAAAGAAATTGTCCGCGCCATCGACAGCCGCCCGGAAAAAGTACTTCTGATTGCGCACAGTTTTGGTTGCCTGGCCACTGCCATGGCGGCAGAACAACGGCCGGGAATGGTGACAGGCATCATTCTGGTCGCACCAGCAGACCCGCAACGGTTCGGGTTATTTGGCCATAAAGAAACTGAGGGCGGCCAGAGCATTGCTTCATTTTTACCGGAAACCCTGGCCATTCCCGGTGTTCTGGTGGCCAGCAGGAACGATCCCTGGATGCTGTTCAGGCATGCCTGGGCCTGGTCGAAACGCTGGAATTTAACCTTTATCGATGCCGGCGAAGCCGGTCATATCAATGCTGAATCGGGCTACGGCCCATGGCCATTGATCCGGCTGATTACCGATTCGGTGATCGACAGCATCAAACATCGTCAGCAAGGGCAACCGGCCCGGCTCAGCTATCCGTTATTCAGCCAACAAGCGGTGCGCATGAGTTATCTGTAATTCATCCTTGCGGCCTCAACTGAGGCCTTTTTTACGGCCGGATTTTGTATCTGAATAAATCCGCTAAGCATGTGAATTTTTCTTCGTTCGGCTGCTAAGCAGCAAGCCTTAGACTCGCGGCAACACTGAATGAGGAATGAATTATGCGTTTCCCTGTTATCTCTAAAACCCTGGCGGCAGCGTTCGCCAGCGGCCTGCTGATCGCCAGCGCACACGGCCAGACGTTGCTGAATGTGTCGTACGACGTGTCGCGCGAACTGTATAAAGACATCAATCCGGCGTTCAGCGCCCATATCCGGCAACAGCACCAGCAGGATGTCAGCGTTAACCAATCCCACGGCGGCTCCAGCAAGCAGGCCATGTCGGTGGCCGCCGGTCTGGAGGCTGACGTTGTGACTATGAACCAGTCGCCGGATATCGACATGCTGGTGAGTAAAGGCTTGGTCGATGCCGGCTGGCGTGAACAGTTCCCGCATCAGGCTACGCCCTACACCACCACCTCGGTGTTTCTGGTACGCAAAGGCAACCCGAAAAATATCCGCGACTGGGATGATTTAACCCGAGCCGGTTTAACCGTGATTGTGCCGAACCCGAAAACGTCCGGTAATGGCCGCTACACCTATGTTGCCGCCTGGGGCTATGCGCTGGAAAAAACCGGCAGCGATGCCGGCGCCGAACAATTTGTGCGCGGCCTGCTGGCTAATGTGCCGGTGCTGGATGGCGGCGGCCGCGGTGCCACCACCACCTTTACCCAACGCGGTGTCGGCGATGTGCTGGTGACCTTTGAAAACGAAGCCATTCTGATTGCGCAGGAATTGGGTGCGGCCGGCTTTGATATTGTCTATCCGTCGCTGTCCGTTGATGCCGCAGCCCCGGTGGCACTGGTTAAAAAAGTAACCGAGCGTCGTGGCACTACGGACACCGCCCGCAGCTACCTGAATTTCCTGTTCAGCCCGCAAGGCCAGAACATTATTGCCAAACATTATTTCCGGCCGCGTGATGCCGCGGTGCTGGCCGAATATGCCAGCCGTTTCCCGCCGGTAAAAACCTTTACCGTGGATGAAAAACTGGGCGGCTGGGCCGCGGTGAATAAGCGTCATTTTGCCGAAGGTGCGTTGTTTGATCAGATTATGGTGAACCGCTGATGGCTAAATCCCGTTCTTTCAGTGTGTTGCCGGGCTTTGGCTTAAGCCTTGGCTACACGCTGGTGTACTTAGGGCTGATCGTGCTGATTCCGCTGGCGGCGGTTTTTATCAAAACCGCCGAGCTGAGCTGGGAGCAATTCTGGGCGGTGGTATCGTCACCCCGGGTCGTGGCGTCGTATCAATTATCGTTCGGCGCCTCGTTATTAGCGGCGATCATTAATGCGGTATTCGGTATGTTGCTGGCCTGGGCGCTGGTGCGTTACAGCTTCCCGGGTAAAAAAATTATTGATGCGCTGGTCGACCTGCCCTTTGCCTTACCGACCGCGGTCGCTGGTATTGCCTTAACTGCGCTGTATGCCCCGAATGGCTGGCTTGGTCAGTATCTGGAACCGCTGGGCATTAAGGTGGCCTTTGCACCGCTGGGGGTATTGGTGGCGCTGGTATTTATTGGCCTGCCCTTTGTGGTGCGCACGGTACAGCCGATTCTGGAAGATCTGGAAACCGAACTGGAAGAAGCCGCCGCCAGCCTCGGCGCCAACCGCTGGCAAACCTTCTGGTATGTGGTGTTTCCGATCCTGTTACCAGCCCTGCTCACCGGCTTTGCGCTGGCGTTTGCCCGCGCCGTGGGTGAATACGGTTCGGTGATTTTTATTGCCGGTAATATTCCGATGGTGTCGGAAATTACCCCGCTGATGATCATTACCCGGCTGGAGCAATACGACTACAACGGCGCCACCGCCATTGCCGTGGTGATGCTGGTATTTTCCTTTATTTTGCTGCTGGCCATTAACGGCTTGCAGGCCTGGACCGCACGCCGCACCGGGAGAACGCTGTAATGAGTCTGGTGATAAATAGCAACACGCTGGTTACGGCCAGCCCGGGCAGCGCCAGCGCCACCCGCTTTGAAAAAAACCGCGCCACCCGCGAACCGGTGTGGGTTAAGCGGCTCATTCTGGGGCTTGGCTTAACGTTTTTTACCATCTT
>JAEWQT010000354.1 GCA_023399105.1 Pseudomonadota bacterium
GGATGGCACTGGCCTGCTGCTGGAAGCCGCAGATGGTTCTGAAATCTCTGGTTTAAGCTGGTCAGACATTGTCTATCCGACCCTGGCGCTGCACGGTGGCCAGTATCTGACTTTTACCGCCAATGCCACCACCCCAGCCAATACCGATATCAGCGTGATTAATGCTGACGGCAGCAGCGGCACCAATGGTTTGATCTGGGTTCGTCCGAACGACGGTGGGGATTTTGCCAAGTCACTGACCTGCACCAATGGCGTTAACGATGCCGCACAAACCGAAGATTTCACTGTTATTTTGTGTGGTGACGGCACCCTGCGCTGGCTGATCAGCGATTATGAAACGCCGGTAGACCATCCGGCTGGTGATGGGGTAACCATTCATGTGTCGCAACGTTATCCTGCTACGACCGATCGCCGTGAAGGCGAAACCGGTGAAGTCACGACCGGCACCACGGGCTTTATTGAAAACATTACCCATTTAACCAAAACCCACCACGACGATGACGTGATTGCCGCCTGGTCTGCCGATCAGGTATGGCTGGTTAATGGTCATGGTGACCATCCGCATCGTGGCAATATCTCAACCATTGTTGGCGCTGACTTTGGCAATATCATTGCCCTGGCAGCCACCACCGATGACGATGCTCTTGCAGTGCTGAGTGACAGCGGGAAAATTGCCGTCAGCCGCTTTGAGGTCGACTCAAGCAGCAATCCGGCTCTTAAGGGGTCTGTTGAGCGTGAACAGCTCGGAGCAGAGGGTAACAGCTGGAGTAGCACCAACGCCAAACTGCTGAGCGGCCCTTATGCCTTTATGATTGCCAACAGTGCAACTCAGAAGCTGTATCAGTTCGACACGCACAGTGCCGAGGATGACTACCACCTGCACACAACTTACAACGATGCTGCCCCAAGCAGTATCAGCAGCGCTGTCTTTGCTCACGCGATTGAGGCCGAACACAGTGATGATGACCATGATGGGCACGACCATTAAGTTCCGGCCCAGGCATTAACTCAGGTAAACTCCGGGCCAGCTTGCTGGCCTCTTCTGTTTTCAGCGTTTTCAGGTATTGCCTATGTTCCCTCCTGTCTTATCCCGTCGTTCAGCCTTAGCGGTTGCTATTGCGGCAATACCGTTCAGCCAGACCGTTATGGCTCATACCACCGAGCTGGACACTGTGGTGATCAGCAGTGCCGGCCAAAGTTCTGTTTACGATGTTGCCCAGCCGGTTACGGTGCTGGGCAAAGACCAGATTGACAGCAATGCCGGCACCACGCTAGGCACATTGCTGGAAAACACTCCAGGCATGGCCAACGCCGCCTTTGGAGCCGGGGTTGGACGACCGGTTATCCGTGGCATGAGCGGCAGCCGGGTAAAAATTCTGCAGAATGGCAGCGATACCGCTGACTTATCCGCCATGAGTTCCGACCACAGCCCGATGAGTGAAGCCAGTGCGGCAGAACAAATTGAAATTATTTACGGCCCGGCCACCCTGCTGTACGGCGGTGGTGCCATTGGTGGTGTGGTTAACGTGATTGATCGTCGCATCCATGAACAGCCTGGCGAGGGTATCAGTGGCGATGTTGCCGCCCGCAGCAGCAGCGTGGATAACGGTTACAGCACCGATGCCTTGCTGGATATGAGTAAGGGCAACTGGACGCTGCACCTGGATGGTTTTAAACGCGATGCCGGTAACTACCGCAGCGGTGACGGCAGCGATCAGCCAACCAGCTTTAATAAAGGGCGTATTGCCAACAGCGACAGCACCGGTGAAGGTGGCGCTATCACCTTAAGCTGGGCCGATGGCGAACGGGGTTTTTGGGGCGCCAGCATCAGCACTCTGGAATATGACTATGGCGTACCCAATACCGATGGCGATTTGTATCGGGTGCAGCCAAAACAAATACGTTACGACCTGAAAGGTGCCTGGCGCCCGGATCCACAAGGCAGCTTTGGCTGGCTGGAAGAATGGCGCACCGAGCTGTCGTTTAATGATTACGAGCACGCCGAGACTGAACCCGGTCTGGACATTGGCTTGTTTGATCAGAAGAGCTGGGAATTACAAAGTCGTGTGCGTCATTATCCCATCGGCCAATGGCAGGGCACTGTTGGTATTCAGGTAAAACATCAAGACCTGGCCTTGTGCCATGACCACAGCGGTTGCGATGGCATTCCGTCGGCAGGCGACTGGGATGGCAGCCTGGGCTACAGCCTCGCCAACAAAGAAGAAGGCGGTTATTTATTTGCCCACTCAACGCCAATGCCCACCACCACAAGCCGCCAGGCTGGCCTGTATCTGGTGGAACAACGGGATTGGTCACAAGGTACGATTGAGCTGGGTGCCCGCGTGGATTACATCAGCATCAGTGCGGATCCCGACCCGATTGCAACAACCTGGCGACAGGAGCGCAGTTACTACGATGATCGTGACTACACCCCGGTCACTCTGTCGGCCGCCGCTACCTGGGTACTTTCCGATGCGCAGCGTTTGGGCCTGACCCTGGCCCGCGTTCAGCGTGCACCCGAAGTATCAGAACTGTTCTGGAATGGCGACCACCACGCCACCTTCTCATTTCAGTTGGATAACCCGGATCTGGATATGGAAACCGCTGTGACATTGGATCTGAACTGGATGTATCAGGCCGGTCGCAACGACATTCGTATTGCCGTCTTCCACTACCGTTTTGATGACTACATCTACAACGATCTGAAAGCTTTTGGTGATCCATTTCATGGGGATGATGTTTACCGCCATGAACAGGCTGATGCGCGGTTTACCGGCGCCGAGTTAACCTGGCAACACACACTGACTGACAGCTGGCATGTGGACATTGGTGCCGATATTGTTGAAGCCGAATTAGTCAGTGGCGAATCCTTACCCCGTACGCCACCGGCCAGCCTGTTACTGGCGCTGAATTGGGAACACAACGGCTGGGATCTGCGCGCTGAAACCCGGGCAATCGCAGAACAAAATGATACCGCCACCAACGAAGGCAGCAGCGCCGGTTACCTGCTGGCGAATCTGTCTGCTTCATACCGCATGCCGGTGCGTGGCAGTGAGTTAACCTGGCAACTGGCGGTCCAGAACCTGACCGATGAATACGCGGTCAATCATGTATCGTATCTGAAACAAGCCGCGCCGCTGCCGGGCCGTAACCTGCAGGCGGGCGTGCGCTGGCGTTTTTAACGCCGGCCAGGCACGGCACCACAGCGTACAGGCAAGAAAGGAACCGGGATGACGGACGCGTTATTAGAACTGAACAACCTGCAGCACCAGTGGCCGGGCCAGCCCCGGCCGCTGCTGCACATTCCGCACTTTGCCCTGCAGGCGGGTGAGCGTCTGTTTCTGCACGGCCCGTCCGGTTCTGGTAAGTCCACCCTGCTGCAGATTATTACCGGTCTGCAGCGCCCTACGGCCGGGAACGTAACCCTGCAGGGAACCTCCCTGTGGCAGCTGAATGCCGCCCGGCGTGACCACTGGCGCGCCCGCCAGCTGGGGTTTATCAGCCAGACGCTAAACCTGCTGCCCTATCTGACGGTTGCCGAAAACCTGCAATTAATGCTGCATTTTGCCGGCCAGAAAGCCGAGCCGGCCTGGCTGCAGCATTTACTGCAAAGCCTGAATCTCACCGGCCAGCGCCAGCAGCGGGTCAGCCAGCTGAGCATTGGCCAGCAACAACGGGCCGCCATTGCCCGTGCGCTGGTGCACCGGCCGGCGCTGATTATTGCCGATGAACCCACCTCGGCGCTGGACGACGACAATACCGCCGCCTTTATGCAGTTGTTGTTGCAGGAATGCGCGGACAGCGGCGCTGGCTTATTGCTGGTCAGCCACGATCAGCGTCTGCGCCAGTATTTCAGCCGGGTGTGCAGCCTGCAGGAGTTGCAGCAGCCAGCGCAGACGATTCAGGAGCAGCCGGTATGATGTTGTTGAAAGTCGCCTTACGCAGCCTGCTCACCCGCAAGCTGGCGCTGAGCCTGGTCATTCTGGCCATGGCGCTGAGCCTGTCGGCCTTGTTGCTGGGCCGCAGCCTCAGCCAGGAATTACGCAGCAGTTTTAACAGCAGCGTCAGCGGCACCGATTTAATTGTGGCGGCCCGCAGCCATCCGCTGCAGGTGGTGCTGTATTCGGTGTTTCGCCTCGGCACGCCGACTCAGGCCTTGTCGGCAGAACGCTGGCAGGACATCCGCAACCTGCCGCAACTGGCCTGGCAATTTCCGCTGGTGCTGGGTGATTCGCACCGCGGTTATGCGGTGATCGGCACCAATGACGATTATTT
>JAEWQT010000355.1 GCA_023399105.1 Pseudomonadota bacterium
GCCAGCAGGGGCCGACCCGCTGGCCATGGCCTACAGCGGCCATCAGTTCGGACATTTAAATCCGCAGCTGGGCGATGGCCGCGCCATTTTATTGGGCGATGTGGTGGATATTCACGGTCAGCGCCGCGACATTCAGCTAAAAGGCAGCGGCCGCACGCCGTTTTCACGCAATGGCGATGGCCGCTCGCCGCTGGGGCCGGTGCTGCGCGAATACATTCTGTGCGAAGCCATGCACGCCTTAGGTGTGCCCACCACCCGCGCGCTGGCGGCCGTGAGCAGCGGCGAATGGGTATACCGTGAAGGGCGCGAACCCGGCGCGGTTTTTACCCGTGTGGCCGCCAGCCATATCCGCGTCGGCACCTTTCAGTATTTTGCCCTGCGCCGCGACCACGAGGCGCTGCAGCAACTGGCCGACCATGTGCTCGCCCGGCATTACCCGCACATCGACACCACGGCGGCGGATAAATACCGCCAGCTGTTTGAAGCCATCTGTAAAAATCAGGCGCAATTAATTGCGCAGTGGATGCAGTTGGGCTTTATTCACGGCGTAATGAATACCGACAATATGACCGTTAGCGGTGAAGCCATTGATTACGGCCCTTGTGCTTTTATGGACGCCTACCACCCCGATACGGTATTCAGCTCCATTGACCGCCAGGGCCGTTACGCCTATGCCAATCAGCCGGCCATCGGCCAGTGGAATTTAGCGCGGCTGGCCGAAGCCTTATTGCCGTTAATAAATGCCGACGAAAAAACGGCGGTGGCCGAAGCCACAAGCATTCTGCAGGAATATCCGCGCTGGCAGCAGGATGCCTGGCTGCAGCACATGGCGGAAAAACTCGGTTTCAGTCAGGTTCATGAAGCCGATCAGGCATTCATTGAGCAGTTATTAAATCTGCTCGAACAGGGGCGGCTGGATTACAGCTTATTTTTCCGCCGCTTAAGCCACTGCACGCAAGCCGGTGACAACCGCACCGAATTACTGGCGCTGCTGCAGCTGCCCGAGTGCCGCCCCACCGCCGCACTGGAACAGCAATTAAATACCTGGCTGAACCAGTGGCAACAACAATTAACCGAACGCGCCGACGGCCACAGCGCCGCCCAAAGAATGCAGGCGAAAAATCCGGCCGTTATTCCGCGTAATCACCGTGTGGCCGAAGCCATTGCCGCTGCCGAAGGCGGCGATTATTCGGTGTTTGAACGCTTACTGGCGGCGCTGCAACAGCCCTATGCAGAACGGCCGGAATACGCCGGTTTTATGCAACCGCCGCAACCGGCCGAAAAAGTATTAAAAACCTTTTGTGGTACCTGAGCACTTATTGCTTCTGCAATAAATACTCTGCCAACGCCTGATACGCCGGCAGCGAGGTGGCGTCGTTAGCAGTATTGCCGGCCGCCGCGTTAATTCCCCGCCGTTATTCGCGGCCATAAATATCCTGCAGGCGTTCAATATCGTCTTCGCCTAAATAATCACCCGATTGCACTTCAATCATTTCCAGCAGCGTATTGCCGTGGTTGGCCAGCGCGTGAACATCGCCCAGCGCAATAAAGGTGGATTCGTTAGCGTGCAGAATTTCCTGCGTTAGTTCGCCATGCTGCTGGCGGATCACCGTTGCTTCACCACGCACCACCACCCAGTGTTCGGCCCTTTGCTGATGGCGCTGCAATGATAACTGCCCGCCCGGTTTTACCTGCAGGCGTTTGATTTTATAGCCATCGCCGGGATGCAGAACCTCGTAACGGCCCCATGGCCGGAACACCGCGCGCGGGCTGGTCAGCGGGCTGTCGGCCGCCGCCTGCCGCACCAGATCCAGCGCCTCACGGCGGGCAATCAGCAGCGTATCGGCGGTATCCACCACCACTAAATCCTCCACGCCCAGCAGCGCAATATCGCGGCCGCTGTGGTTGTGCAGGTAATTGTTATGGCTGCGGTAAAAACGCCCATTTCCCTGCTGCGCGTTACCCTGCGCATCGGTGGGCGCCAACGCCTGCACCGCCGCCCAGCTGCCGATATCACTCCAGCCGCTGTCGTGCAGGGAGGCCGCCACCACCGCTCCGGTGCCGCTGGCCGCCAGCGGTTCCAGCAGCGCAATATCCACCGGCAGCGCCGCCACGCCCTGCAGCGCAGCGGCATCCGGGCGGATAAAATCGAGGTCTTGTTGTTGCCCGGCAATGGCCGCCGCTGAAGCCGTGGCCAGTTGCGGTTGCCACTGCTGCAGCGCCTGTAAAAAAGACTGCACCTGCCAGCACAGCATGCCGCTGTTCCAGAACCAGCAGGGTTGGGGGGCCGTGGTATTCGCCTGCAAATAAGCCGCCGCGATGGTGGCATCGGGCTTTTCATGGAAGGCGCGTAATGGCCGCACCGGCGCCTCACCGGCGCTGACCTGCAAATAACCAAAACCGGTCGCCGGCGTATGCGGCAAAATACCAAACACGGCGGCGGCACCCTGTTCTACCCAGGGCTGTAAGTGCTGTAGCGCCTGCTGCAACGGCGCCATGTTCTCTAACAGATGATCGGCCGGCAGCACCAGCATCAGCGCATTGTCATCACCACGGGCACGCAGAAACTGCGCCGCCAGCGCCAACGCCTGCGCGGTATTGCGGCTGTCACGTTCCAGCAACAGGGTGGCGTGAATACCGGCCGCCCGGCATTGTTCCGCCGCCAGAAAACGCTGCTCTTCATGGCACACCAGCAACGGCTGGCACGGGCTGAGTTGCTGCGTCCGCTGCAACGTCTGCTGCAGCAGCGACCAATGCGGATCGAGCAGGGGTAAATACTGCTTCGGGCAGTCCGGAGTCGACAGCGGCCACAGGCGGCTGCCCTGCCCTCCGGCCAGAATCACCGGCACCAGCTTCATAAAAATATTCCCGTCAGATAACAATGTGTTGCCGTTGCAGCCTGTGTTCAGCGGTGTATCCTGCCCGGCATTCTGGGCAACCGCAGGCACCGGTGGGGCAGTATGCAGATTCAGCCACGCTTACTCAATCTGGGTAAAAATCCGCACGGTCGTGATTTTGTCATCGGCGATATGCACGGTTGTGTCAGTGCGCTGCTGGCACAATTACAGGCACTGACCTTTAACCCGCGCGGCGACCGGGTGATTTGCGTGGGTGATCTGGTAAACCGAGGCCCGGAATCGGTACAGGCCTTAGCGCTGCTGAGTGAGCCCTGGTTTTTTGCCGTTATCGGCAACCATGAACAAGTGTTGGTGAGTGCGTTTCAGGAAGGCCAGCCCGAACACCATGCTTTAATGCTGCAGCACGGCGGCGACTGGATTTTACAGCAGCCCCGCCAGCACTGGGATGGCTGGTTTACGCAAATTCGCCAGCTGCCACTGGCCATTCAGCTGGAAAATAACCAGGGTAAAACCATCGGTATTATTCATGCTGATTACCCGCTGGCCGACTGGGGCGATTTTCACCGCTTAACGTCAGACGATGCCGAACGCGCGGTCTGGGCGCGCGAGCCGTTTCGCCAGCGCAGCCCGCACCGGGTGGCGGGGCTTGATTGGCTGATCGTTGGCCACAACGTGACCGAACAACCGCTGCAGCTGGGCAACCGCCTGTACATAGATCGTGGGGTTTATCTTGGTAACGACTACCAGATTATCGACATTAATCAGCTGTAGGCGCAGCGATTAAATAGGGCTGCCA
>JAEWQT010000059.1 GCA_023399105.1 Pseudomonadota bacterium
CACCGACCCGTCGGTGACTAATAAATTATCCTTCGTGCCGCAGGGGATTTCTGCCGATTTAATTGCCACACTGCACGGATTTTCCCGTACTGACGTGGATGCCTACGCGGTGGAATCGCAGCGGCGAGCCAAGTACGCCTGGGACAATGGTTATTTTAAAAATTCCGTTATGCCGGTTAAAGACCAGTTTGGTTTAACCCTGCTGGCGCACGACGAACTGATGCGCCCGGACGCCACACTGGAATCGCTGGCGACGCTTAAACCTTCCTTTGAGGTGCCGGGCAATATGGGCTTTGATGCCATTGCCCAGCAGGTGTATCCGCAGGTAGAGCGTATTCATCATGTGCATCATGCCGGTAATTCATCCGGCATTGTGGATGGCGCTTCTGCGGTATTAATCGGTACCAAAGAAATGGGCCAGGCGCTGGGTTTAAAACCCCGCGCACGCATCCGTGCCGCTGCCTCTGTGGGTTCCGAACCCACCATTATGCTCACCGGTCCGGCACCGTCGGCGCGTAAAGCGCTGAAAAACGGCGCCATGCAGGCCAGCGATATTGATTTATGGGAACTGAACGAAGCTTTTGCCTCGGTCGTGCTGTTGTTTATGCAAGAACTGAACATCGACCACAGCAAAATCAACGTCAACGGCGGTGCCATCGCCATGGGTCATCCGCTGGGTGCCACGGGAGCGATGATTTTAGGTACGGTACTGGATGAGCTGGAACGCCGCGATTTAAATACCGCCCTGATTAATTTGTGCGTCGGTGGCGGTATGGGGACGGCCACGATTATTGAGCGTGTATAAGGAGAACGACATGAGTATTTTTACCCACGAAATCGACGCTCAGGGCCTGGCCGTTCTTACCTGGAATGATCCCAACGGCCCGGTCAATTCACTGGCCCAGAGTGCGGTGCTGGCATTGGGCGAAGCCATCGAGGAATTGCTGGCCAACGACGCCGTCAAAGGCATTGTATTAACATCCGGTAAAGCCGATTTTGTCGTTGGTGCCAATTTAAAAGAAATTCAGACCATGCCGCAGAATGCGGAAACGGTGCTGAATTTTGTCCGCAGTCTGCATGCCATTACCCGACGCATGGAGCAGGGCGGTAAACCCATTGTCGCGGCCATGAACGGCACCGCATTGGGTGGTGGTATGGAAGTGGCGCTGGCCTGCCATTACCGCATCGCGGCCGACAACCCGAAAGCGGTGTTTGGTTTTCCGGAAGTGAATCTGGGGCTGTTACCCGGTGGCGGCGGTACGCAGCGGCTGGCGCGCATGCTGGGCATTCAGGCGGCGATGCCGTGGTTGTTGCAGGCCACGCAAGCGAAAGCCAAGGAGGCCCAGGCGGCCGGATTAATCAATGCCGTTGTGCCGGCTGAGCAGTTAATCAGCGCCGCCAAAGAATGGCTGCTGGCCAACCCGACGGCCTGTGTGCAGCCCTGGGATGAGAAGAAATTCAAATTACCCAATGGTGAAGTACAGTCGCCGAAAGTGGCGCAGGTCTTTATGGGGGCTGAAGCCATGCTGCGGCAAAAGACCATGGGTAATTACCGCGCCCCGCAATTAATTCTGCAGGCCCTGTACGAAGGCTGTCAGGTGCCCTTTGATGCCGCACTGGAAATTGAAGCGCGGTATTTCACGGAATTACTGCTGTCGGATCAGGCAAAAGCCATGATCCGTACCTTTTTTGTAGCGTTGCAGGATGCCAACAAACTGAAAAATCGCCCACAGGGCGTGGAGAAAAAACAGTTTCAGAAAATCGGTATTCTGGGCGCCGGTATGATGGGCGCGGGCATTGCTTATGCCTCAGCCATGAGCGGTATGCAGGTGGTGTTACTGGATAGCACTCAAACCGCCGCGGATAAAGGTAAGGCGTATTCGGATGAGCTGCTGAAAAAGCGTGTCGCGCGCGGCAAAATGACGGCTGAAAAAGCCACCATTACTCTGGCGCATATTCTGCCCACCACTGACTATAACGACCTGCAGGGTTGTGAGCTGGTGATCGAGGCTGTGTTTGAAGATCGTGCCATTAAAGCCGAGGTTACCGCCAAGGCCGAAGCGGTGCTGGCAGACGACGCAATTTTTGCGTCCAATACGTCCACGCTGCCGATTACCGGTCTGGCCGAAGCCAGTGAACGTCCGGCGCAGTTTATTGGCCTGCATTTCTTTTCTCCGGTCGATAAAATGCCGCTGGTGGAAATTATTCTGGGCCAGCAAACCAACCAGCAAACCCTGGCCTGGGCGCTGGATTTTGTTCAGCAAATTAAGAAAACCCCCATTACCGTCAACGACAGTCGCGGTTTTTATACTTCGCGGGTATTTAAAACCTATGTATTGGAAGGCATGGCGTTATTGCAGGAAGGGGTGGCGCCGGCGCTGATTGAAAATGCCGGCAAACTGGCCGGTATGCCGGTTGGGCCGCTGACTTTAAGCGATGAGGTGTCACTGGAACTCATGGACCGCATCGGCCGCCAGACCCAGCAGGATCTTGGCGCTGCCTATGTACCGCATCCGGGCGATGCCGTGGTGCAAACTATGGTGCATGAGTTAAAGCGTATCGGTAAAAAAGCCGGGGCGGGTTTTTACACCTACCCGACTGAGCCTGGCGCAAAAAAATCGCTGTGGACTGGCCTGGCGGAACATTTTCCGGTCGCGGCACAGCAACCGGACGTGCAAACCACCAAACAACGCCTGTTGTACGCACAGGCGGTGGAAGCACTGCATTGCCGTGCCGAAGGCGTAATTACCCGCGCCCATGAAATGGATATTGGGTCTGTTTTTGGTTGGGGTTTTGCCGCCCATACCGGTGGTGTGATTTCCTTTATCGAAACCATAGAAGGGCTGACGCCCTTTATTGCCACCGCCGATGCCCTGGCTGAACAATGCGGAGAACGTTTCCGCATACCGGACGGGGTGCGCAGTATGGCTGCGGCCGGTAAGTCGTTTTATTAAGTGTTGATACAGAGCGGGCTTCAGGCCCGCTCTTCCGCCCATTGTTCTTTAATGTTCAGAACCTCCGGCAGCTGCTCAATAAATAACGGCACCAATTCCGGGTCAAAGTGTTTTCCGGCCTCATCGCGCAACAGCTGCAGCGCCTGCTCAACGGGCCAGGCTTTTTTGTAGGGACGCTCGCTGGTCAGGGCATCAAACACATCGGCAATAGCCACTATGCGGGCTTCAATCGGAATATCAGTACCGGCTAAACCGGCCGGATAACCACTGCCGTCCCACTTTTCATGGTGATGGACCGCAATATCGTGCGCCATTTTCAGTAGTCCGCTGTCATGCTGGCCAATAATGCGGCCGCCAATCGCGGCATGGGTTTGCATAACCTGCCATTCGTCTGCATCCAGCTTGCCGGGTTTGCGCAAAATAGCATCGGGAATACCGATTTTTCCCACATCGTGCATGGGCGCGGCGTGTAGGATACGTTCAGCATCGGCTTCACTGAAACCTGCAGCCCGGGCTAATAATTGTGTGTAACGGCTCATACGGATAACGTGCAAACCGGTTTCGTTATCTTTGTATTCTGCCGCCAGCCCCAGCGTCTGCACAATCTGCAGCCGGGTTTCCAGCAGTTCTTCAACCCGTACCAGTGACAGATGATTTTTAACCCGGGCGCGCACAATGGGGGGGCTGACCGGCTTGGTAATATAATCGACGGCGCCCAGCTCAAATCCCCGTTTTTCATCATTAATGTCGGATAAGGCGGTGACAAAAATAATGGGGATAGCCCGGGTTTGCGGCTGTGATTTTAATATTCTGCAAACATCATGGCCGCACATTTCCGGCATCATCACGTCCAGTAAAATAAGACCGGGTTTTTCTTTTGCCACCAGTTCCAGTGCTTTGGCACCGGATTTCGCGAATACCAGGCGGTAGTCATCCTGCAATATATGGCGCAAAACCTGCAGATTATTCGCCTCGTCATCAACAATCAGAATCAGTGGTGGTTGTGCGTTCGATACGGAATAAGTCACGCTTAATCCCCTTGCAGACGGTGGCTAAGGTTGTGCAGCAGCCGGATGGCATTTTCGAAATTAAAATCATCAATTTCCTGTTGCAGTTGTTCGGCTTCCTGCGGGAAATACGTGGCAATTTCCTGCAGATATTGCTGCGTATGGCGATCAATGGCGGAATGTTGCAGGGCCTTTTCAAGCGTGGCGCAATGTTGCCGCAGGGTGCTCTGGTCAATTCTGATCACGGTCTTATCTGGCGCTGCTTTCGGCGTTGGCAGGGCTGGCTTGATAGCCGCCAACGCATGGTCAAGGTTGGGCAATGCGGCACTGAATTCCGCATCGTTTTCGTTGAAAGCCGCCTGCTCCAGCAGGGTTAGTTGCTGGTGCAGCTGACTCAGCCCCAGATTGCCGGCCACGCCCCGGGCTTTGTGGCAAAGAGCACTCGCCTGCTGCCAGGCCGCTTGTGCAACCGCATTTTGTAAGATATTGGTCAGTTCATGCTGCTGCAGCAGAAAATCCTGAATCCGCTGGATAAGGCTGTTTTTATCCCCCCAGAGGGCCAGCCCGCGTTGCCAGTCGATCACCGGCAATGTCTTCGGCAGCGGCTGCTGATTCGGCGCTGTGGCTGGCTGGAGGTTCAGCAGCCGCACCATTTCATGAGTGAGCGCCGGCATATCCAGGGGCTTGCTGGCAAACCCCTGCATGCCGGCGGCCAGTGCTTCCTGCCGGTCGCGGTCAAGCACACTGGCGGTCAGTGCAATAATGGGAATTTTCCGGTTGTGGTCAGACTGTGCCTGTGCCTGAATCATGCGGCTGGCTTCCAGACCATCCATTCCGGGCATCTGCACATCCATAATAATCAGATCCGGTTGCTGCTGCCGGTAAGCGGCTACCGCGCTGGCACCGTCGCTGGCGGTGATGACCTGATGCCCCATTTTTTCTAAATTTAACTGCAATAATTCCAGATTTTGCGGCACGTCGTCAGCAATCAGAATGCGTAACGGCGGTAATGCAGGCAAGGCGTTGGCCGGGGTTGCTTTCAGTGGCTGCTGAGTGGCCGGCAGGGGGAGTTCCACGCTGAAGGTACTGCCTTGTCCTTCCGTGCTGGTGACGCGGATGTTGCCGCGCATTAATTCCACCAATTGTCGGGAAATGGTGGTGCCTAAACCGGTACCGCCAAAGCGGCGGCTCATGGACGCATCGGCCTGAGAAAAGGGATCAAAAATACTCTCCAGGCGGTCGGCCGGAATACCAATGCCGGTGTCGCAAATATCCAGCCGTACCGCTCCCGATCTGCCGGATACCTGTAGCTGCACCTGCCCGTGTACGGTAAATTTTACGGCGTTGCCAATCAGGTTATTCAGAATCTGCCGCAGGCGCAGCGGATCACCGCGAAAATAATCCGGTAAGGTCGGCGCGTAGGCAAAGGATAACGTCAGGCCTTTTTTCTGGGCACTTAACTGGTGGTTATCGCAGACTTGCTGGCACAATTCTGGCAGGGAAAAATCGAGCATTTCCAGCTCAACCGCGCCTTTATCCAGTTTGGCGGTATCCAGAATATCGTTCAGAAGGCCCAGTAATGAACTGGACGACTGATGCACAATTTTTAATTGTCGTTGCTGTTGTTCATTCAGCGGGCTGTCCAGCAATAAATCGGTAAAGCCAATAATGGCATTCATCGGCGTGCGGATTTCATGGCTCATATTGGCCAGGAACAGGCTGCGCGCAGCGGCGGCCTGCTCGGCCTGGTCACGGGCGCGGCGCAGTTCTTCTTCCATCCGCCGGCGGGCGGTGATGTCGATGGCCAGCTTGAGCACTTTAACCGGTACGCCGTTGGCGTCCAGAATCGGGTTGTAAGTGGCCTGCAACCAGACTTCGTTACCCTGTTTGTCGTAGCGGCGGAATTCACCGGAACGGAATTCGCCGCGCTGCAGCGACCGCCAGAATGCAGCGTACTCAGCGCTGTGGACCTCTTCGTTATCGCAGAACAGCGTATGGTCTTTACCCGCCAGGTCGTGGCGGTTGTAGCCCATGCAGTCAACAAAGTTGTCATTAACCGCAAGCACCTGCTTGTGCATATTGAATTCAATCAGCAGCACCGCCTTACTGATAGCGGTCATTTTGCTTTGGTATTCTGCATTGCGCAGTTTGCTCTCGGTCTGATCCAGCAAAACACCGTCCAGCCATTTTGGCTGGCCATTATCATCGGTGACGACATTGCCGGATTCGAGAACCCAGTGCTCCTGGCCCTGACGATCAATCAGCCGGTATTCCACCGAATAATGTGTGCCCCGCTGAATGGCCTGTTCAACCGTTTGTATAAGCGGAGCCCGATCATCCGGATGGTAACAATCGACAATGTTACGACGTCCGGAAATAAAATCATCGGCCGGATACCCCAGTAATTTTTCCACTGCATCGCTGATAAACAGCATGCTCCAGCGTTCGTCAATCAGGCAACGGAACGCAACACCGGGAATATTACTGATCAGTGAGCGGTAATTTTGCTCGCTTTCGCGCAACGCTTCTTCCATCTGTTTGCGTTCGCTGATATCGCTGATGATGCCGGTATACAGCACCTCTCCGGGTAATTCAGTGCGGCCGATGGCCAGCCGGATAGGAAATTCATGGCCATCTTTGTGTCTGGCCATAACCTCACGGCCAATACCAATAATTTTGGCCTGGCCATGTTGTTTATAGGCCGACAGATAGCCGTCGTGCTGACTCTGATGGGGTTCAGGCATCAGCAGCCGCACGTTCTGCTGCAGCAGTTCGTGTTCTGTCCAGCCAAACAATCGGGTCATGGAAGCATTGACGTTACGGATGGTGCCCACCTCATCAATAATAACCACGCCATCAATGGCCGTATCCAGAATGGCTGCCATACGGCGCTGGTTGATCAGATGCTGACGGTGCAGATAGCGGTAACGCAGCAGACTGTTGACGGCGATCACCAGAACACTGAATGACAGCGTGCCCATGGCGATCATGCCAACCAGGTATTGGCTGTCCTGCATGGCCTGCGGGGTATCAAATTCGGCGTTACCGATGATTCTGGCTGCGGCCATGCCGGTATAGTGCATGCTGCTGATGGCAATACCCATGACCGTACCTCCAGCCAGAATGGCGGTGATGCTGCGTACCCGGCCGCGCAAACCAACGCGCACCCATAACGCCAGATTGGCGAGCACAATGGCCAGCACCACAGACACCACAAAGATAACCGGGTCATAGCGCAGTTCCGGCTGCATGATGATGGCGCTCATGCCGCTGTAATGCATCAGCCCGATGCCCGCGCCCATCAGCAGGCCACTGCTGAAACGTTTGAGACGGCCAGGATTTTTCTTAGCCAGCAGCGTCAGGGCAATCCAGGCGGCCGCCAGCCCCGGCAGCATGGACAACAGGGTCAGCAGCGGGTCGTAGTGAAATTGCACCGGTATTTTCATGGCAAGCATAGCGATAAAGTGCATGGCCCAGATGCCGCCACCCATGGCCAGAGCACCGGTTGCAATGGCCAGCTGGCGGGTGTTGCGGGTACGGCTCAGGCGCGCCAGGCCAGCCAGTTGCAGTGCCATGGCCGAGGTGAGTATTGCGATCAGTACCGACAACAGCACAATGCCGTGGTTGTGTTCCATGGGCAGTAAGTGGTTGATGGTGCCGGGCGGAACAAACCAGTCATTCAGCGTCATCAAGATATCTCCTGTCTGTTTTATAGGTCGCAGTATACAGAGGACAGCGGTACTGTTCAGTGTTGGCGGTATTGGCGGCTACCTAACCTGAAGTATGGCAGGAGCTTCTGGCTCTTCTACGCTGTCGGCACAAACCGGAGGCCTGTTATGAAGTTTATTCAGAATTTATCCATGCGGCATAAGCTGCTGATTCTTATTTTGCCAGCCATGCTGGTGTTGCTGATGCTGTTTGTGGAGCGTACCCGCGGTTATCTGGGGCAGTATCAGGCGATGCAGCATCTGCAGCAGCAGGCCGCGTTATTACAGCTGCTCGACCCGGTGGTAACGGAATTGCAGAAAGAGCGTGGCCGCTCGGCGGTGTTTTTATCCAGCCGACAGGCCCCGGCAGAGGCCACGGCCGCCCTGCAGGCGCAGTACCAGAGCAGTGACCGGGTGTTGTCTGGCTGGCAGCAGGGGTTAACCCAATGGCTGCAGAACAACGAGGCGCTGCCACCGTTAACCGATTTTCAGCAACAGCTGCAGAAGCTCAGCCAGGTGCGCAACCAGGTGCTGGCTCATGCCATCAGCGGCGCAGAAGCGCTGCGCATCTATACCGATCTGGTTCATCAGGGGATGGCCTTTACCGGCCGTACATTACGGTCGGTGCAGGAGCCGGATATTCAGCGCCGGATGAGTGCCTATGCCGCCATTTCCAACCTGACAGAAGTAGCAGGACTGGAGCGTGCGCGGGGTGCTGCCTACCTCCGAATGGGTACATTCGAGCGGGCGGATTTATTACCGGTTACCCGCCTGCAGGGGCAACAGGAATCACTGCAGGCACAGGTGCCCTTGTTTTTGTATGAACAGGAAATGACCGACTGGAAAAGCGCACTCAACAGCGCCGATAACCGCCAGTTTGAGGGTTTCCGTCAGCGTCTGAATGATCCCCAGGCGGCCGCCGCGATTACGCCGGCGCAATGGTTTCAGCAAGCCACCGTGCGTATCAGCGTGCTGAATAACAGCAAAGAACAGCTGGTGCAGATTATTGCGGCTGATGCCGTCCAGCTGCAGCAGGCCGCTGCCACGGATTTATGGACGGAAACCGCGTTAATGGCTCTGGTGGTGTTGCTGGTGGTGGTGATGTCGGTGGTTATTTCGGCGCAGGTCAACGGCCAGGTGGGTGGGTTATTAAAGGTTATCCGCGCCTCGATGCAGGAAAAGGATTTGTCGGTGCGGGTGCCGGTATCGTCACTGGATGAAATTGGCGAAGTGGCGGCGGCAGTGCAGGAATTATTTCTGGCTTTTTCCCGCGCCCTGGACCAGCTCGATAATGCCAGCCTGCAACTGGCGGCGGCGATGGAAGAAAGTGCAACGACCGCCGGTAAAAATGCCCTGCAGCTGGAACACCAGCAACAGCAGGTCGAGCAGGTAGCAACGGCGACGGAAGAAATGTCGGCCACTTCCGAACAGATTTCCCAGCATACCCAGCGGGTGGCGGATGCGGCCGTGAGTGTGCGCTCAAAGAGCGAAGCAGGGGAAGAAACCGTTAAACAGAGTGTCAATCAGGTGCAGCGTCTGGCCGGATCGGTACAGGGTGTGGACCAGTTAATGCAGGATCTGCAGCACCGCAGCGATTCAATGATTGAAGTGATTGATGTTATCCGTAACGTGGCTGACCAGACCAATCTGCTGGCGCTGAATGCGGCGATTGAAGCCGCCCGGGCCGGTGAACATGGCCGCGGCTTTGCAGTGGTTGCTGATGAGGTACGCACGCTGGCCCAGCAAACCCACAGTTCCACCCAGAAAATTCAGGAAATTATTGAAAGCTTTACCGAACTGGCCGCAACGGCAACCCATTCCATTGAAAGCAGCCATAAAATTGCTGATGAAGCACTGCTGCAGTCGAAAGAACTGGAACGCACCTTTGACGATATTCTTAATGATGTAAAACGCATTTCTGATATGGCGTCGGAAATTGCCACAGCCTCGGAAGAGCAGGTGGCGGTAAGCCGGGAAGTGGCCCGCAGTATGGAAATGATCCGTGATGATTCGGCCCAGACGTATCAGGGCGCGATGGAAATCCGTTCGGTCACCCAAAATCAGTCAGCACTGGCTACGGAATTAAAAGATCTGGCGGGTGAATCTAAGACCCATTAGAAATGACAAGGCTATTGCAAAAACAATGAGCCGGGTAGTTTACAACCCGGCTGCAGATCAGAGACTTCTTAAGACCCTGCTATGTATAAAATGACGCCCAATATGGCAAAGCCGACCAGATATACCATGCCATTTACAGGAGAACTTTTTCCGGTTTCGGTTTCGCTGCTGGT
>JAEWQT010000061.1 GCA_023399105.1 Pseudomonadota bacterium
GACTCAGGAATTGGGCGGTGAGCCGTCCTGGCGGCCACAAAAAATCATGGCGCAGGAACAGTTCGGAGATACCAGCGCAGCGGTGCAATGGATGATTGGCCGCTCGCCCATCACGGGCGGGCCGGTGGTCTGGGCTGGCCCGGAAGGGGAGTGGAGCGTGCCGGACGGGCACTTCTTCACCATGGGTGACAACCGTGGCAACAGTGCTGACAGCCGCGCCTGGGGCATGGTGCCGGATCGCAATGTGGTGGGTAAGGCTGTGGCGGTGTGGATGCACTGGGACAGCTGGGGCGATATTCCGTCGTTCAGCCGCAATGGCTGGATTGAATAAGGCGGCCGTATGACGCGTTCTCGTCCGCCTTGCCGTTTCTGTCAGCGCAGCCGCTGGTTGCTGAGCGTTACCTTGCTGGTGGCCATGGCCATCGTGCTGTATCTGAATCTGCCGGCCTGATAAACCAAGGTCTTAGGCCGGTCAGTGTGGTTACTGACCAGTATGGGTAGCTATTTTTCTGCAGATGCCTACAATGCCGCCCCATTCTGATTGACGGCGCACGCTGATGAAGCTGACGAGACATCTGAAAGGCAAGGCACTGGACCTGGTTGACCGGCTGGTGCCGGTACGGCCACAACCCTGCAGCGCACAACAGCGTGACCTGCTGGAGCGAGAATCCCGCCGCATGCACCTGTATTACTGTCGCAGTTGCGCCTCTTCCATTGCCATTAAGCGGCATTGTGAAAAACTCGGTTTGCGGGTGGTGGAAAAAGACGTGGTGCGGGTGAATGCCTATCGTAATGAGCTGCTGAATGGTGGCGGTGAACCGCGGGTGCCCTGTCTGCGGATTGATGATGAGCAAGGCCCGCGCTGGTTATACAGCCCGGAAGCCATCCGCAATTATCTGAATAAGCGTTTCTGAAACCGGCAGTGGCCGTTACAATGCGGCCAGTTTAATCAGCCGGAATTCCCATGCCCCTGATCACCTCTTCCTATACTCCGCCACGGGCACTGGCCAATGGCTATGTGCAAAGTATTCTGCCGACGCTGGTGCGTCGCTTGCCCAGTGGGCATTTACAGCGTGAACGACTGGAGCTGGGAGATGGGGATTTTCTCGACCTGGACTGGAGCCGTTGTGCCGCCAGTACGCAGATGCGGCCATTGGTGATTATTTCGCACGGGCTGGAAGGCCATTCACGTCGCCCCTATGTGTTGGGGATGGCGCGCCAGGCCAACCGCCAGGGTTTTGATGCCCTGGCCTGGAATTTCCGTGCCTGCAGTGGCGAACCCAACCGCTTGCCGCGGATGTACCATAGCGGTGCCACCGAAGATCTGCATGCGGTGGTGGAACACGCGGTGGCTTGTGGTTACCAGCGTATTCATCTGGTGGGTTTTTCCATGGGCGGTAATTTAAGCCTGGTGTACGCCGGTCGTGACCGTGCCCGTATGCCAGCGGCGGTGCGCTCAGTGGTGGCCTTTTCTGTGCCCTGTGATCTGCACGGCAGTGCGTTACAGCTGGCCAAACGCCGTAACCGGATTTTTATGTGGCGCTTTCTGCGCGATCTGGGCGAAAAAATGCGCCTTAAAGCGCAACGCTTTCCGCAGCTGATCAGCGTCGACGGCTATCAGAAGATCCGGAACTTTCAGCAGTTTGATGACCGCTATACTGCGCCATTGCACGGTTTCCGCGATGCGCTGGATTACTGGCAGCAATCTAGTAGCCTGAATTATCTGACCAGTCTGAAGGTGCCGACATTGCTGGTAAATGCCCGTAATGATCCGTTTTTGTCTGCGGCCTGCTTTCCACAGCAACTGGCAGAACAACACGAGTTTTTACATCTGGAAATGCCCGCCAGCGGCGGTCATGTCGGTTTTATCCGGCGCAGTAAGGATCAGACCTACTGGATGGAGTTGCGGGCGTTGGAATTTATTGCCGCACAGGAAGCAGGGTAACCGGCGTCCTTGCCGGTGCCGCGGGTTTAACCGTTGGCGACCAGCGCCTCCTGGCGCTGATGTTGCCGGTATTGTGCCGGGCTCATGTTCATTTCTTTAATAAAAATCCGGTCCAGCGTGCGGCGGCCGGATAAGCCGACGGTGAGCGCGATCTGCTCAATGCTGTCATCGGTGCTGACCAGCAGATGCCGGGTAATTTCCAACCGTACACTGGTAACAATCTGCTTCAGCGATGTCTCTTCACGGTGCAGGTGCCGGTTCAGAGTACGGGCACTGATGTGAAAATAGTCGGCCACTTCCTGCTGGTTGGCATTCAGGCGGATTTTATTCTGTACAAACGCCTTGCGGATGCGTTCTGACAACGCACCGGAGCGCGCCAGCTTACGGTATTGTTCTTCCACCTCACGCTTCATCATATTCAGAATATGCGGATTGGTGTTGTGCAAGCCTTCATCCAGCCACTTGCTGTGAAACTGAATGGAACATTCACCGGCATTGAATTCAATCTCGCTGCGCCACTGCTGGTTGTATTGCGAGGCGTATTGGGTGGCCGGGAAAGGAACGCTGATGGTGCTGATCTGCAAATCCGGGCCACAGAGCTGGCGCAGCCAGTTCAGCAGGGTGCTGATGGCGGTTTCAGTACGGTGGCGCTGGGCGGCCAGAATAAAGTTCTCGGCTACCGGCAGTTTCACTTTGATGATGTTGTCACGGGTACGGGTAACCTGAATTTCCAGCTCATCACTGAGCAGCGCGGAGAATTTTTCCAGGTAATACAGCGCTTCGCGCAATGTGTTGCAGCACAAAAACAGATGCTGTAACTGGCAGCTGCTGTGCACATTGAATTTGTGGGCAGCCTGCACACACAGGGCTTCATTGCCGGTGTGGTTAATCAGCAGATTGATCAGCTCATCGGCATCCTCGCTGTTCAGGCGGGTATCAGGATCGCGCAGCTGCTTGAGAATCCGCTGGATATGGCCGGATTCATCAGCAGGCAGCTGATCAAAGAAAGTCGGGCCGGCAGCGTCCACAAGCGGACGGATCAGGGCAGCAGAGACGTAACTTTGTTCCATGTTCATAGGCGGTACGGTCGCAGATGAGGTTAACCTTTATCGACAGCAAAGCCTGTGCCATGGCTGTCGTACGTATACAGAACGGGCGTTCCGGCGACCGTCTGGGCCAGACACAGCCCAGGGTGTTACCGGAAGTAGCAATAAGCCGCTACTTTATGACGCGACGGGCCACTGTATGCAAATGTGAAGGATTTTGATATGACAAAAGTCTCAATCTTTGCCCGCCAGCGCTGGAATAATGGCGCAACAGGGGCAAAGATTCCATTTTTGTGACCAAGTTGGCGTTGTCTGTCGCAGCTGCTCAGAAATCGTACTGTACACCCAGCGTCAACAACTGCAAGCGAGTACGTGAAAAATCCTGGCTTTCCAGTGCCGTGGTTTCCAGTTCGGCCCGTACCGCCAGATCAGGTAAAACCCGCCATAGCAGGCCGGCACCGGTGATCGGGCTGACGCCGGTGGCGCTGTCCTGTTCTTTGCTGCGGACATTGCTGGCGTCAATACTGACGCGGTCGAAATCGGCATACCAGAGGTTAAAGCCGCCCTTAACAAACAGATCCAGCTGTTCCATTACGCCAAAGCGATAGCTCAGGCTGAACAGCGCCCCCTGCGGATGGAAGCGGCTGATGCCACTGTTATTGGCACCGCTGATGGTGTTGCGTGCCTCCCCCATGTCCATCAGGCCCATTTCAAAGCTGAGCTTGTCGGTGGCGCGTGGGCCGAACAATAAGCGCCAGCTGCTGCCGGTGGAATCCAGATCGGCCGATTCGGTCGTGCCACCCAGCAGGGCAACAAAGCCCCCTTCTGCCTGTACGGCCGGAGTGGTTAAAGAGAGCGCCAGCAGGCCGGTGGTCAGCAGATATTGCCGGTGAGTTCGCAGGTTATTCCGCAGGTTTTTCATAGGTGAGCCCGGTTATTATTGTTGTGTGGTGGCAGGCATCATAGCAGCCGCATCGGGAATGAAAACCCGACCCTGCAGGTGGGTGGTATGGCCGTCCGGGCTGCGCAGTTCAAAATCGGTACCGGCTGGCACCGCCTGGGTTGGCGGATTCCAGTGCAATACGGCCTTAGCTGGCAGAAATACCGGCAGGCGGAAATCACAGCTGAGGCTGCAGCGCTCGCTGTGCAGCTGTGGCATCAGCGTGGCGGCGGCGCGGGCTTTGCTCCACATACCGTGGGCAATGTGCCGGGGGAAGCCAAACAGGCGGGCGCTGAGGGCGAACAGATGAATGGGGTTGGAGTCGCCGGAAACCCGGGCATAGCGCCGGCCAAGATTGCTGGCCAGTTCCCAGTCCTCATGCTCGCTGAAGCTGGCCGGTGCCGGGCGAACCCGGGCAGTACGCCGTTCCTTACTGCGCGGGTGGCGGGCCAGGTTGGTGCTGACGGATTCCCAGACGATATGGCCACCGCAGCTGATTTCAGTACAGATATCAAATTCCAGCCCTTTGTCGGTGTGGCGCAGCGGATTAAAGCGGCAGCAGATATCCAGCTTATCGCTGAGTTGTATGGTCCGGTGCTGGGTAATGTGATTGCGGATATGCACCAGCCCCATTAACGGCAGCGGAAACTCTTTGTGCAGCATCAATTCCATGTGCAATGGAAAAGCCAGAATGTGCGGATAGGTAATGGGCAAGCCATGAGCATCCGGGTTAAAACCACAGACCCTGGCGTAAGCCCTTACTTTGGCCACTTCTGCACAGATGCCGGTTTGCCAGGCTTCAACGCCGGGTAGGCGCGGGGGAATGGTTTTGCCGGGGCGGGTAAACAGGGCGCGGCCATACTGGCTTAACAAGCCGGGGGTGTCCTGAAAATGCAATCGGGTGGCGTCGGTCATGGGCTATTCGCTTTTTTTATTCGTGGTGAGAAGTCATGCACCGGACAGACTAATGGTTGCAGAGACGCCGTCATTGGCGCCGCCTGCCATCGCCGCGCGTCAGATTGGTCAACGGCATTTGCAGCAACGCCGGTATCTGGCAGAATCGGGGCCTTACCAACAGGAAATTCAATCACTTATGTCCGGCGGAATGACAGAGTTGCGCGACTCCGGTGTGATGATCCAGCTCGCTCACCAGGCCATGCTGAGCATGGGGCTGGATGTGAATCGGGTCTTTGCCCGGCTTGGGGTTACTCCGGAGTTGCTGCGTGATCGTAATATCCGTACCCCGCATGAAGCGCAGTTATTGTTCTGGCAGGTGCTGGAGCAGGAAACCGCGGACCCGGACATTGGCCTGCATCTGGGCGAACACATGCCGGTGTACAAAGGGCAGGTCTTACAGTATCTGTTCTTGTCTTCCCCCACCTTTGGTGAGGGGCTGAAGCGGGCGCTTAATTATCAGCGTTTGCTCAGCGACGCATCGCAGGCCAGTACCGGCATGGAGGGTGATCAGGCGTTTATTATGGTCGACAGCGCCAGCGGCAAAGTTGCGGGTCTGCGTCACCTGAATGAATGCATGGCGCTGGGGCTGACCCGCTTTTTCCGTTACGTCACCGACGCTGCGTTTCAGCCGTCGGCCCTGCACTTCAGTCATGCGGCACCGGCTGACAGCGCTGAGCATCAGCGCATTTTTGGTTGCCCGGTACTCTTTGGTCAGGCCGATAACCGTATTTATTTTTCCCGTGCGCTGCTGGAGCAGCCGTCTTCCCACGCGGAACCCGAGTTGCTGCAGCTGCACGAAAAACTGGCGATTGAACATGTGGCCAAGCTGGAGCGGCAGGATATTGTCGCGCGGGTGTACCGGGTGTTTGGTGAGATTCTCGAAACCGGCGATGTCAGTCTCGACGATGTGGCCACCCACTTACAGCTGAAGGCCCGCACGCTGCGGACCCGGCTGGCCGAGGCCGGTACCAATTTCAATCAGTTACTGGCGGACTACCGCTGTAATCTGGCTAAACGATTGCTGGCCGGTACTGACGAAACCATTGATGAAATCGTCTACCTGACCGGGTTTTCTGAGCCCAGCACCTTTTACCGGGCGTTTAAACGCTGGACCGGCCAAACGCCGGTGGAATACCGCAACCAGCGCCGGCAGCCGGAGAATATGGCCGATTGAGAGGCGATTAAAGTTAACCGCTGAACGGCCGATAACTGAACCGACATTGCTATTTACAGGGATAACGCCATGGCCATTAATCTGAACCCCGGGCAATTCCGCCTGCCCGACAACAAACTTTCCCAGACTCCGGCTCGCAGCAGTCAAAGCGCTGAGCCGGAGAAAGTCCTGACCGAATCTCTGGCCAAAACCCTGCCCGGCGTGGTGAGTGTGGGCGAAAAACAAAGCCCGCAGGAAACCGCGCGCAATATCCTCCGCCATGTACAGAATGGCCTGAACCAGCTGCGCGTGCAGGGCGCTGATGCCGGTCGTCTGGAGCAGCGTCTGCAGGCGGCCCGCGATGGTATTGAAAAAGGTTATGCCGAAGCCACCGATATGCTGAAAGGGCTGGGTCTGCTCAGCGATGAGCTGAAAAGTGAGATTGCCGCTGGCCGTGAGCTGGTGAATCAGGGGTTGGATGAATTAGCCGGCAATATTGGTAAATCAGCCACGGAGCCGGTATTAACCGCCCGCAGTGACAGCCTGACCGTGGCTAACGCGTTTTCACTGGAAGTGCTGACCCGTGAGGGTGATCGGGTCAAAGTCAGCTTCTCGCAAACTCAGGGCATCAGCCAGAGCCGTTCGGCGGCGGGTGAGTCGATGGCGCTGAGCAGCCAGCGCAGCTGGAGTATGGAGGTTGCCGGTAGCCTCAGCGAGGCGGAGCGCACCGCGTTAACCGGTTTGTTTGATGATGTACAAAGCCTCAGTGAGCGCTTCTTTGCCGGTGATATAGGCCGCGCCCTGGGCGATGCCATGGAGCTGGGGTTCGATGGTACGCAGCTGGCTTCCATGAGCCTGAATCTGGTACAGCAGACCAGCGTGGTCAGTACCCGTGCCTATTCTCAGTTCCAGCCGCAATTACCCACCCCCGAGCTGGAAAGCCTGAAAGCGCCGCTGGCGTCTTATGTCGACAGCTATCTGCGTGCACTGGATAAAGCCAGCCCGCTGGCCAATGCCGCACAAACATTACAGGATCTGGTGCAGCAAATGCTGCCCGAAGAAAGCCGTCTGCCGGTTTGGCAGGCCTTCCATCATGGTATCAATCAGCTGCTGGGCGGTGCTGCTGCGGCGAAGGAATAAGACTGGCGCTATTCAGCCAACCGGCAGCAGCGGCTATACTGCCCACTGATGTTATTGCCGGAGCGACCTGTGGCGTTAGTTTTAATGAGCACCGAAGCCTGCCATCTTTGCGAGCAGGCGCAGGCTTTACTGCTGCCGTTACAGGGAGCGCTGAACGAAGATCTGTATCTGGACGATATTGCGTACAGTGATGATCTTCTCAATCGCTACGGTGTGCGCATTCCGGTGCTCTTGCACGAAACTTCCGGGGCCGAACTCGATTGGCCCTTTGATGCCGCCACCTTACGGCATTGGTTACAGCAGCGGGGCTGCTTAGCCCCCTCGCTCCCTTCTGAATTTCTCTGAACAAGGAATCTTTCTATGCGTCTGATCGGACTGCTTGCATTGTTGGCTTTACTGCAGGGTTGCAGCTCCAGCCCCTTATCTCCTACGGGGGAAGCGGTGTATTACGCTCTCGAAAAGGATACCCATCTGCGCCTGTGGGCGGAGGCCTGTCAGGGCCTCAGTCCGGATATGCGTCAGACCGCGTTGCTGGCTCGCCAAAACTGGTGGCAGCGTAACGGCACCTTTGTTGAAGGCGCTGATTTTGGCTTGGCTTATGATGTGGTGCAGATCAGTGACGAACGGGTGGAAACCGGTGCCCGGTTAGCCATGGCGGTTACCTGGAACATTGTCGCCAGTGCTGAAGCCGATATTGCTGAACGTCTGCAGAATGCTGCCAGGGCCGATGCGGAATGCCGTAACGTACTGAATGCTTATAACAACGGTGAGCAGGATTTGCGTGGCAACCAACGCATGTACGAAGAGCTGGTCGGGTTGCAGCGCCGTCTGCAGCAGGAAGGTTCCGATCTGGCACTCAAGCGTGCAGCGGTGGCACACAGCAGTGGTAAGGTGTACGGCCGTTCGTTCTATGTGGTTGAGCGCATGGGCCAGCGTCAGGGCTGTGCCGGTGGCGAAATTCAGTTGCTGAAAAATTCCTGGCCCAATGAGGTGTACGAAGCGCGTTGTCCGGATGGCAGTTATCTGCTGGTACGTTGTGAGTGGGGCAACTGTCGCTTTACTGATTAATTGCCAGTAACAGACCCATAAAAAAACCGGCCAGTGGCCGGTTTTTTTATGCTGGAGGCTTTATTCCAGTGTCAGACGGGGGCGGTTTTTATCCACAATGGCCGTGCCGATGCCTTTAATCTGTGTCAGCTCATCCACAGATTTAAAACCACCCTGTTGTTCGCGGAATTGCACAATGGCTTCGGCTTTGGCTTTGCCAATACCATTCAGTTGCGACAACTCTGCGGCGCTGGCTGTGTTGATATTGATTTTTGCGTCAGTGGGTTCGGCGGCGCCGGCCAGCAGGCTGGCGGATAATAAGGTGGCCGCGAACAGATGCTTGATCCATTGCATGGATAACTCTCCTGAGTAGTGGGGGAATCCGTAAGTTAGCAATGCCCCTGCATGATAAAAATCCGCAGATCTTCGCATTTTTCCCCTGTTTCCTGACAGCCGGATGGCTCAGTGACGTGCTACTCAGGTATGAGTTAATCGGCAGGCGAGCGTGGCATCAGCCATAAAAAAACCCGGCAAGCCGGGTTTTTCAGGTGCAGTCAGAGTTATTTTTTGGCGCCTTTCTTTTTCTCGTCCACCTGCCATTTGCCGCCGTTAAACCAGGCTGACCAGCCAGTGGCTTTGCCGTCTTTTTCGGTCATCACATACTGCTCTTTGGTTTTACGGCTGTAGCGGATAATGGCCGGATTACCATCATCGTCTTGCCGTGGGGCATCGAGCAGATAGTGATATTTTTCCGGTAATACCGCCTGATAGGGCAGCAGTTCTGCAACTAATGGTGCGCGGGTTTCACGTTTTTTCGGGAACTGACTGGCGGCCAGGAATAAACCGGTGGCGCCATCGCGCAGAACGTAATGATCATCCACTTTCTGGCATTTCAGTTCCGGCATCGGCACCGCATCCATTTTCGGTGGTGCTGCTTCGCCGCTTTTCAGCAATTTACGGGTATTTTTGCAGCTGCTGTTGGTACAGCCGAAATACTTGCCGAAACGGCCGGATTTCAGCTGCATTTCGCTGCCGCATTTATCACATTCCAGCGTCGGGCCGTCGTAGCCTTTCAGTTTGAACTGGCCGGTTTCCACTTCAAAGCCGCTGCAGTCTGGGTTGTTACCGCAAATGTGCAGCTTGCGCTGTTCGTCCAGTAAATAGCTGTCCATGGCGGCATCGCAGAGTTTGCAGCGGTGCTTGTGCATCAGCCGGCGGCTTTCTGCTTCTTCGTCTTCATCGGCAGCAATGGCTTCATCGCCGGCAATCAGGTTCAGGGTCTGGGTGCAGCGCTCTTTGGGGGGCAAGCTGTAGCCAGAACAGCCCAGGAACACCCCGGTGGTACCGGTGCGGATCTGCATATTGCGACCGCAGGCCGGGCAGGGGATGTCGGTGTTCACCGGGTCATTCGGGCGCATGCCCTGTTCGCCTTCGGCGGCATCCAGTTTTTGCTGGAAACCGGTGTAGAAGTTATCCAGGACGTCGGTCCAGTTGGCATCCCCTTCGGCAATATGGTCGAGCTGTTCTTCCATGCTGGCGGTAAAGCCAAAATCCATCAGATCGCTGAAGTTTTCGACCAGCCGGCTGGTGACGATATCGCCCATTTTTTCAGCATAGAAACGCCGGCCCTTGAGGCTGACGTAACCACGCTCCTGAATGGTGGAAATAATGGAGGCGTAGGTCGATGGGCGGCCGATGCCGCGTTTTTCCAGTTCTTTCACCAGCGCCGCTTCGGAGAAGCGTGGTGAGGGCTTGGTAAAGTGTTGTTTGGGTTCCAGGTCGGTCAGGTTCAGCGTGTCGCCTTCGTGCACATCCGGCAGCAGCACGTCTTCTTCGCCTTTGCCCATGGCAGCCAGTACTTTCAGGTGGCCGTCAAAACGCATCACGCGGCCGCGGGTGCGCAGCTCAAAGGTGCCGGCAGTGACGCTGATGCTGGTGCTGGTAAATTCTGCGTCGTTCATCTGACAGGCGACAAAGCGGCGCCAGATCAGGTCGTACAGGCGCTGAGCATCCGGTTCCATGCTGCCGAGGTCGGCGGCTTTCAGACGTACATCCGACGGACGAATGGCTTCGTGCGCTTCCTGGGCGCCTTCTTTGCTGCTGTAGAGGCGCGGTTGCGCCGGCAGGTAAGCTTCACCCAGGTGTTTATCAATGTACTGACGCACAGATTCCAGCGCGTCCTGGCTCAGGTTGGTAGAGTCGGTACGCATGTAGGTGATGTAACCGGCTTCGTACAGGCGCTGCGCCAGGGTCATGGTTTTTTTCACGCTGAAGCCCAACCGGGTGCTGGCGGCCTGCTGCAGGGTGGATGTAATAAAGGGGGCGGCCGGCTTAGAGCTGGTGGGTTTGTCTTCGCGTTTGCTCACCCGCAGGGTTTGCTGGCGCAATAACGCCAGTGCACGGTTGGTATCCGCTTCATTGGTGGGGCGGAATTCTTCTCCCTGGTTACGGCTGACCTGCAGGCGCAGGGCTTCACCAGAGGGCGTGGCCGTGGCGGCGAACGCTTCCCAGTATTCTTCCGGTACAAAGGCACGGATTTCCCGCTCGCGTTCAACGATCAGGCGCACCGCCACCGACTGCACCCGGCCGGCGGATAAGCCGCGGGCGACCTTGGCCCACAGCAGCGGCGACACCATAAAACCGACCACGCGGTCGAGGAAACGGCGCGCCTGCTGGGCGTTGACCCGGTTCATATTCAGTTCGGACGGGCTTTCAAAGGCCTGTTGGATGGCTTTTTTGGTGATTTCGTTGAACACCACCCGGCGGTATTCTTTTTTACTGTTGCCAATGATCTCGCGCAGGTGCCAGGCAATGGCTTCTCCTTCGCGGTCCAAATCCGTTGCCAGATAAATATGGTCGGCGTCTTTGGCCAGCCGCTGCAGTTCTTCCACCACTTTTTCTTTGCCGGGCAGAATCTGGTAATGGGCTTCCCAGTGTTTATCCGGATCAATGCCCATACGACCAATCAGCTGTTCGCGGGCTTTGTTCTTTTTATAGATGGCTTTTTCTTCCGGCGACATTTTCCGCGTTAAGGCTGCCTGACGGGCGCGTTCTTTCGGATCGCTGGGCTGGGCAGAACCCGATACCGGCAGATCACGGACATGGCCGACGCTGGATTTAACGATAAAGTCGTTACCCAGATACTTGTTGATGGTCTTCGCCTTGGCCGGCGACTCCACAATAACCAGCGATTTGCCCATAATCCTTTGCTTTACCTTCTGTAGTTTGCGGCGCGGGTGCACGGAAAACCGACACTTTATAGGGAGACCTGGGGGGGCGGTCAAGCCCGAGGGGGCTGGTGGTAGGGTTAGGCGGGGGCGCCAGCGGCCGGTTTTGTTGCTAAACTCGCGCTCATTATGAATCTTTGGCAGCGATTGACAGGCCGTTGTCATGTTGACGGTCTGCAGTGTGGAGACGGGTTGGAATGTCTGAATTAGGGTTGGTGATTGCCATTGCATTACCCATCAGTCTGATTCTGGCAGGCCTGGTGTGGCTGGGCCGGCGTCAGCAGAATCAACAATCGCAGCGCTTGCAGGCGCGGGCGATTAAACAGAGTGCCGAGGATTTGCTCGAAGCGCTGGAGTTTTTGCTGCAGATCGATAATTTTCGTGAGGTGCAGTTGTTGGTGCTCGAACGCGTTGGCCAATTGTACGCGCTCTATGCTCAGACTTTGCCCAAGGCCGACAGTAAACAGAGCGAAACGTTGTTTGACCCTGAGCCTTATAAACAACGGATTGAAGAGGGTAAAGGTAATCGCCGGGTGTTCAAAAGTGACCGCGAAGTGCGCCTGGCCCGGCGTTACATCGGTAAGATTCTGAAAACCCTGACGCTGATGCAAAAGCGGCGTGAATTGTCAGAAGCGGCGCTGCTGGAGTACCGCCGCTATCTGCGCCTGACCCTGCTGGAGCGGGAGGTGGATACTTATACCGCGCAGGGCGATGTTGCGGCCGATCGCGGCGATGTGATTACTGCCACCAATTATTACAAGGCAGCCAAAAAGCTGCTGATTGAATTTGATCTGCAATATCCGGAAAAAAACGAACGTATCCGTGAGTTATCACAACGTACGGCGGCACTGTATAACGGTGAGCGCATCAAAACTTCGGAAAACCTGGCGGCGCAGTTATCCAAAGAGTTTGATGCTGAACATTCGCCGTTCGGCATCCCGGCCAATCCGCTGGAAAAACGTAAATTCTGATGCCGTTACCGGTACTGCCTGTCTGGCAGGCGTTTTTGCAGCCACTGCCGGCAGCGGCTGCTTCCCCTTCTTTATGCGTCGATGTACTCAGGCTGGATCGGGTCGATCCGGGCCTGTCTGGCAATAAATGGCTGAAACTGCAGGGCTGGTGGCAACAGTTTCAGACCGGTGCTTATCAAGCGCTGCTGAGCTTTGGTGGTGCCCATTCCAATCATCTGCATGCACTGGCCCATCTGGCAGCCCGTGCGCAAGTACCGGCCCGTTTGCTGGTGCGAGGTTATGCCAGTGCTCCTTTAACCCCCACTTTGCAGGATTGTCTGGCACTGGGAGCGCAGCTGGAATTTCTTGATCGTCGCCAGTGGGCACGGCGCTACGATTTGAGCTGGCAGCAGACGCTGGCGGCTCAGCATCAGGCGCTGGTGATACCGGAGGGCGGTGCTGGCGAGCCGGGTTTGCAAGGTTGCCGGGCACTGGCTGATACCGCGGCCGGTTATGATCAGGTATGGCTGGCGGTGGGCTCTGGCACCACCGCGCTGGGGCTGGCGCAAGGGTTGGCGGCACAGGGCGCCAGAACGGTGTTGGTGGGCGTGAATGCGGTCGCTGATCAGGGCGAGCGGCGACGTCAGTGGCAACAGCAGATGCCGACGGCAGTGTCGTGGCAATTAATAGACGATGCTCACGGCGGAGGTTTCGCCCGTTGCAGTGTGCAACTGCTGGCGTTGATTCAGCGTTATGATGCCCTCGGTTTACCCCTGGAGCCGGTGTATACCGCCAAGCTGGTACAGGCGCTGGAACAGCGTGTGGCGCAACTGGCGGGACAGCGTGTGCTGTTGTTGCACAGCGGCGGTTTGCAGGGGCGGCGTGGGTATCCGGGATTGGGCCGGGCCACTTCCGCCTGACAAGCGTTTTTGTCCCCGCTGTGGTATAAACGACAGCTTTCCGGGGACTCCCCACAGTCGTTGTACCAGCAAGGTATCAGGTCGCAGCAATGGAAGAATTCCGCAATATCGGCATTATCGGCCGTCTTAACAGCAACAAGGTGATTGAGACCATCAAGCGCCTGTCCCGTTATCTGATCGATGAAGGCTACCACGTCATTCTGGATGACCGTATTGCTGAGGTGATGCCCGGCCATGCCATGCAGGTGAGCAATGTGAATCTGCTCGGTGAAATCAGCGATCTGGTGATTGTGGTGGGTGGTGATGGCAGCCTGCTGGGCGCAGCGCGGGCGCTGGCCCGTTACAACACGCCGGTGCTGGGCATTAACCGCGGCCGGCTGGGATTCCTCACCGATATCAGCCCGGATGACGATATGTGCGATGCGGTGCAGGCGGTACTGAACGGTGAGTACATCAGTGAACTGCGCTTCCTGCTGGATGCCGAAGTGAAACGCGATGGCAACCCCATTGCCACGGCCTCGGCCCTGAACGATGTGGTGCTGCACCCGGGTAAGGCCACCCGCATGATCGGTTTTGATCTGTGGATTGAGGGGCAGTATGTGTATAACCAGCGCTCCGATGGCCTGATTGTATCGACCCCGACCGGTTCTACGGCTTATGCGTTATCCGGCGGTGGCCCGATTATGCACCCCAAGCTGGATGCGCTGGTGCTGGTACCGATGTTTCCGCACACCTTGTCGAGCCGTCCGATTGTGGTGGACGGTAAGAGTGAAATTAAAATCGTCATTGATCCGCAACAACAGATTTACCCGACCATCAGCTGCGATGGTCAGACTGATATTACCTGTGCACCGGGCGATACCATTACCATCCGCAAGAAAGCCCATAAACTGAAGCTGATTCATCCCAAGGGGCACAATTTTTATGAAATTTGCCGCACCAAACTGGGCTGGAGTAGCAACCTGGGGGATTAAGTATGCACCAGGGTTACGATCTGATCGGTGATATTCATGGCTGTGGCAACACCCTGATCCGCCTGCTTGAGCAGATGGGGTACAGCAAAAAGAACGGTATTTACCAGCACCCTAAACGCAAGGTGGTGTTTCTCGGTGATATTATCGACCGCGGCCCGAATATCCGTTTGGCCTGTCATATTGTGCGCGACATGGTCGATGCCGGGCATGCCGATATTGTGATGGGTAATCACGAATACAATGTGGTTACCTATTTAACCGAGGCGCCACCGGGGTTCAATCAGCCTTATCTGCGCCAGCACACCAAGCGCAATAATTTTATTGTTGAGAAAACTCTGCAGCAGTTTGCCAATTATCAGCAGGAATTCCGCGAATTTCTCGACTGGTTTATTACCCTGCCATTATTCCTCGATTATGAGCATTTCCGGGTAGTTCATGCCTGCTGGGATCAGGCCATGATCGACGAATACCAACGCCGTTATGGCGGCAATACACTGCATCCATCGTTATTGGCTGAGTCGGTGAATACGGATTCGTTTTTGTATCAGTTTATGGACCGCATGCTGCGTGGTACGTCACTGAAATTACCAGGCAACCGCTCGATGGTCGCTAAAGACGGCATGGTACGGCAATTTTTCCGCACCAAATTCTGGGCTGAAAATCCTGAGCGTTATAACGATGTGGTGTTTCAGCCTGATCCGCTGCCGGAGGACATTGAGCATGGCATGTTGTCGCCGGAAGAAAAAGATCAGCTGTTGTTTTACGGACCGAACGAAAAGCCGCTGTTTATCGGTCATTACTGGATGCAGGGCATTCCGGCGCCTATTACTCCGAACATCGCCTGTCTCGATTACAGTGCGGTAAAATACGGGCGGCTGGCGGCGTACCGGATGGATCAGGAAACCTCACTGCAAATGGGTAAATTTACCTGGGTGCGGGTGGAAAAAACGGAACGCTGAGATGCCGCCCATTCTGATTCTGGAAGCCGATGCCGCGCTGGACTTAGCGCCGTTAACGCAAAAACTCTGGGCTGAGCGTATTCCGCATCGTGTGGTTATGAATGAGTCTGGCCGCCAGTGTCTGTTGCTGGCGGATGCCGCCGATGTGCCGCGGGTACAGGAATGGGTGCAGCATTGGCAGCAGGGCAATATTCAGCAACGGCCGGCGCAACCGGTACAGCCCGGCAGTTTACCGCTGTGGCTGACGGTGTTTGCCACGCCGGTCAGCAGTCTGATTTTGTTGGGCCTGGTGATCTTTTTCGGCTGGATGCAATTCAGTCCGCACTGGCACAGTTGGCTGCAGGCCGGCGCCGAATTCTGGCCGCAACAGCGCTTCAGCTGGCAGCCTTATGCAACCCTCGGATTGTGGGAACTATGGCGGCCGGTGTTGCTGCATTTTTCGCTGGTGCATCTGCTGTTTAATGGCCTTTGGTGGTGGATTCTGGCCCGCCGGGTTGAACAGCTGGACGGCTGGCTGGCCCTGCTGGCGTTGCTGTTACTGTGCGGCTGGTTGGGTAATGCCATTCAGTGGTGGTATGCCGGCCCGGCGTTTGGCGGTTTGTCCGGCGTTACTATGGGGCTGCTGGGCTGGGTGGGCATCCGTCTGCGCCGCGTGCCTTATGCCTTACCTGCTATGTTGTTGCCGGTGATGGTCGGTTGGTTACTGCTCACACTGGGCGCTGACACTCTGGTGCCGGGCCTGAGTGGTACGGCTCATGGCGCACATTTTGGCGGCCTGATTACTGGTATGCTGCTGGGCCTGATATGGCCGGTGGCGACACAATTCACATCTTCTGCTCGAGGTTCTCATGACACTTGAACAACTGATCAAAGCCCTGACCCCGGAAATTTATCAGAACCTGCGTACCGCCATTGAACTGGGGCGCTGGCCGGATGGCCGCAAGCTGGAAGCGGAACAGCGCGAATTGTGTATGGAAGCGGTGATTTACTACGAACAGTTGCACGATCTGCCGGCCAATATGCGCGTCGGTTACATGGAAGATGCCTGTAAGTCAGAAGGCAAACACGATCATGACGATGATCAGGACGACGTTCAGATTCTGACGCTGCACTGACCCATGAGTGTGGTGCAGGTACAGGGCCAGCTGGAAAAAATGGCCATCCGGGCGGCGGCCGATGGCCGCGCCGGGTATGAACTGGTGTTGGGCAATACCCGTACCGGGCTGAATGATTTACTGGGCCAGACGGTGCAGTTGGATTACCAGGGCGCTATCCATTGTTGTGCCTGTGGCCGGCGCACCAAAACCAGTTTTGGTCAGGGTTATTGTTACCCGTGCTTTACCCGTCTGGCGCAATGCGACAGCTGCATGATGAGCCCGGAAAAATGCCATTTTCATCTTGGCACCTGTCGCGAACCGGACTGGGCCGAACAGGTCTGTTTTAACGAGCACATTGTGTATCTGGCCAACTCGTCCGGGCTGAAGGTCGGTATTACCCGCGCCACCCAGATGCCGACCCGCTGGCTGGATCAGGGTGCGGTGCAGGCTTTGCCCATCGCCCGCGTGGCGACGCGGCGGTTATCCGGTTTGCTGGAAGACTTATTCCGTCGCCAGGTGGCCGATAAAACCAACTGGCGGGCGTTATTAAAAGGTGATGCTCCGTTATTGAATCTGACCGCCGAACGCGATCGCTTATTCGGGCAATTCAGCGCTGAGTTACTGGCGCTGCAGCGTGAACACGGACCGGCGGCAATACAATTACTGGACGCCAGCAGCGAGCAACAATTCCATTATCCGGTGCTGCAATACCCAGCCAAAATCACCAGCCTCAATCTGGAAAAAACACCCCGGGTCAGCGGCCGTTTAATGGGCCTGAAAGGGCAGTATCTGCTGCTCGACAGCGGTGTGATCAATTTGCGTAAATACACTTCGTATCAGGTCGCCTTCAGCGCCTGACCCATAGCCGAATACAGCAGGAACTTGTTATGCGTGATGCTCAGCCTCAAGCCATTTATCTGCAGGATTACCGCGCGCCGGATTACTGGCTCGATGCCACCGAACTGGAATTTGATTTGCATGAGGATCATACCCGGGTCGACAGCCGGCTGACGTTCCGCCGCAACAGCGCAGCAGCAGCGGACGCACCGCTGCTGCTGAACGGGCAGGGGCTGGAGCTGCTGAGTATTCATCTGAACGGCAAATTGCTGGATGCTCAGGATTATCAGCTGGGCGATGAAAGCCTGACCATTGCCTCGGTGCCGGCGGAATTTGTACTGGAAATTGCCGTGCGCATTGATCCGGCGGCCAATACCGCGCTGGAAGGCCTGTACCGTTCCGGCGGTATGTACTGCACCCAGTGCGAAGCCGAAGGTTTCCGACGCATTACCTATTATCCGGATCGTCCGGATGTGATGTCGGTATTTACCACGCACATTATTGCCGATGCGGAACGCTATCCGGTGCTGCTCTCCAACGGTAATAAAGTGGCCGATACCACCGAAGGCGGCCGCCGTCGCGTTACCTGGCACGATCCATATAAAAAACCGGCCTATTTATTTGCATTAGTGGCTGGCGATTTATTGGTTAAGGAAGATCAGTTCACCACCATGAGTGGTCGCAACGTGACTCTGCAGATTTTTGTTGAGCCGCGCAATATCGACAAAACCGAGTACGCTCTGGATGCGCTGAAACGTGCCATGCGCTGGGACGAAGAAGTGTATGGGCGCGAATACGATCTGGATATTTTTATGATCGTGGCGGTGGATGATTTCAACATGGGCGCCATGGAAAATAAGGGCCTGAATATTTTTAATTCGTCCTGTGTGCTGGCTAATCCGGCCACCGCCACCGATGCGGCTTATCAGCGCATTGAAGCCATTGTGGCGCACGAATATTTCCACAACTGGTCGGGCAATCGCGTGACCTGCCGTGACTGGTTCCAGCTCAGCCTGAAAGAAGGCTTTACGGTGTTCCGCGATGCCTGCTTTTCGGCCGATATGCATTCCGCCACGGTTAAACGGATTGAAGACGCCAACATCATGCGCACCGTGCAGTTTGCCGAAGACGGCGGGCCGATGGCGCATCCGGTACAGCCGGATTCGTTCATTGAGATTTCCAACTTCTATACCGTGACCATTTATGAAAAAGGTGCCGAAGTGGTCGGCATGCTGCATAAAATCCTTGGTAAAGAAGGCTTCCGCAAAGGCACCGATCTGTATTTTGAGCGCCACGATGGTCAGGCTGTGACCAT
>JAEWQT010000114.1 GCA_023399105.1 Pseudomonadota bacterium
CTGTAGGCAATATGCAGCCCCAGTCCGGAACCGCCCTGACCCAGTTTGGTGGTAAAGAAGGGGTCAAATACCCGGCTCAGATGTTCCGGGGCAATGCCGCAGCCGTTGTCTTCAATGCGGATAAATACGTCGTCATTGTTGCTGGTGCCGGCCTGAATGTGGATTTGTGGCTGAGTACAGTCGGCAAAGGCATGCATGACGGCGTTATTGACGATGTTCATCAGCACCTGTGTCAGCGGGCCGGGGAAGCTTTCCATCTGCAGGCCGGGGGTTGCTTCTTCGCTCAGCTCTACCTGGGCTTTACGTAAGGACGGGCTGAGGGTTAAACGCAGTTCGTGCAGCACTTCGGCCAGATCAAAGCGCCGGCGCTGGTAGCTGGACTGGTCGACCGCCACCTGTTTGAAACTGCTGATCAGCTCGGCCGCGCGGCGCAGATTGCGTTCGATAATAATGGTGCTTTCCTGCAGTTCGCCCAGAAAACGCTCGAAGACGGAGCGTTTCAGGCCGTTGTGCAGATCGTCGCGCAGTTGTTGTTCGGCGGTTTGCAGCGAGCTGGTAACCATAACGGCGTTACCGATGGGGGTGTTCAGTTCGTGGGCGATGCCGGCCACCAGGGAGCCCAGCCCGGCCAGTTTTTCTGAACGCACCAGATCCTGCTGAGTACGGCTGAGGTGCTGCACTGCCTGTTCTAATTCGGCAGTACGGGCCTGCACCCGTTGTTCCAGCTCATCGTTCAGCCGGGCCAGTGCCTGCTGCGCCTGATGTTGTTCGGTCATATCGTGAAAGCTGACCATCAGCTCCTGACCGACTGCGGCGCCGCCGATTAGAACATGCCGGTCTTCACCGTTGGCGCAACGCACCCGGTACTCGCGGGAGCCCAACGTATTGCCGTTGTCTGGCATATTGGTAACGCTGGCATCCCAGGCAGCACGGGCTTCACGGCGGTAGTCGTCATCCGGATAAGCCAGTCGCCACCAGTCTTCGATCGAATGCATTTGCCCGGCGCTGTAACCAAAGAGTGTGTACCAGTGTTTGTTGCGGGCAATCACCGCATCGCCGCCGATCAGCGCCAGCGCCACCGGCGCTTCATCGAACAGCTGGCGAAAGCGGATTTCGCTGTCGCGCAGAGCGGCGGCTTGTTGTTGGGCGGCGGTAACGTCACGAATGATGGATACATAGCGCGGGCGCACCCCTAAACCGGGCAGGTCAATCGGGCGGACCGGGTTCAGACTGACTTCAGCGGTAAATTCGCCATGACCCCGGCGCAGGTGCTGCCAGTGAAATTTTTGCAGTATGCCAGCCATGGCGGCGGCCATCAGACGGTTGCCCTTACTGGCCGAGCTTTCGCCGTCGGGCTGGAATTCCGGTGACAAGTCTGCCGGATGTGAGCCGATCAGTTCATCGCGGGAAATACCGTACAGGGCGCAGGCGGCGGGGTTGCAGCCGATAATGATGTTGTCTTCCACCAACAGCATACCGTCGTGGGCGCTTTCCACCATTTCTTCGTAAACACCCAACAGCGTGGACAGCTGTTGCTGGTTGGGGGTGGATTGGGTCATGGTCGGGCGGGCTCCTGCACACCGGAAAACGCATTCAGTGTAGTGGGGCTGCGGCAAAATGCTTACCGCAGCGCGGTGGAAAGGTTGATTTCAGCGGGTTATCAGCGGCGGAAGTTGCGGTCGCTCAGCACCCGTAACGGCAGAATATCGCTGTCTTTGGTAATGATCAGCGAACGGTCGGCGCGGATACCGGCCCCGGCGTAGGTGCCGCCGGCACTGAAGGTACTGACCTGCAGGCGGAAACCGCCCAGTTCCGGCAGCGGACACAGGGCCTGGAATACCTGCTGTTGCTGATCGAAACGGCCACTGGTTTCGCTTAATGGCGTATCGCCGGCTTCAAACAGGGTGATGTTGTGGCCGCAGCGACCGGCAATGGGTTTTACCACGTAGCCGGCGGCGCTCAGTTCCGGTGTCAGTTCGTATTGCGAATTCAGCAGATAGGGATGCTCGGGCATCATGTCCCACAAAATCGGCAGAATGGCCTTGTTGCTGGTAATTAACGTCCACAGCGGTTCAAACACCAGCGTATCGGGGCGGAACAGCACATCCATTAACCGTGGCTGACGGTTCTGCGGGCTTTCCAGGGCGCGCTTCTGAGCATCTTCGTCCAGTTCTTCGCGCAGCTGGTCGAGGGCAGTTTCCCAGGCCCAGGTTTTCCACACCCAGCGGATCGGCACACCGTCGGCATCCAGCACATCACCGTTATCACCCCAGCGCAATTCACTCAGACCATGAATCATTTTGCTGTCGATGCCGGCGGCTTCCATGCAGTTGCGCATAAACAGGGCGTGGTAGGTTTCTTCGGCGTCGTGGTCGAGCAGAATGTGCACCAGCCCATCGACGCTGGATTTTTTCCAGGCGTCGACCAGATGCTGAATCAGGTCTTCGCCGGCATCGTCGCCGTCGTCGCAGCCATAATGCTCCGCCCATAAGCCCTGCACTTTGCCGGTTTCCATATGGCAGGAGGCGGAGTCGGCATTGTATTCGTACAGTTTCAGGCCGTGTTCGGTGAGGCAGAAATCAAAGCGCCCGGTAATCATCTGATTGCGGCGGTTATTCCAGGATTGCTGCAAACGCGGCCAGATCACCCGCGGAATATTAAAGCGCTCCAGCAGGTGTTCGTGCTGCAGCACATAATCGGTGGCGTGCATAAACAGCGCGTGCAGTTCGTTGGTGGCGCGTTTCAGTTCCTGCTGCGCGCTGTGCGACAGACACACATAACGGTAACGCTCGCTGTCGAGGCTGCACAGGCGCTGGCCGTTCATGGCAATGTACGCGGCTTCGTCGGGGTTGGCCGGGTTCAGCCAGGCGTTACGGCGGCTGCTGTAGCCACCACCGGGGGCGACCTCCCGCAGCTGCAGATTAAACAGTTCCGGCGCTGGCGGCGGAAATACCACGGCGTGTTCGGCAGAGACGGTCTGCAATACCCAGCCCAGCACGGAAGCATTGCGGAACGAGCACTGAATCCAGTAATTACCGTCGGCGCTGATGGTGGCCGGTAGTTCCCGGCTGTAGTGTTGTCCTTCTCCCCAGAGCTGATGTTCAACATTCTGCTCGGCAATACGGATACGGTCGGGCAACACCTCGGTAATGATTGCCACGTGGCCGGTTACTTCAAACTCACCGCCTTCGCTCCAGATCAGCATACCGCCCGGTTCCGGATGGCGTAATGAGCCGTTCACAAAGGAGTGCAGCGGCAGCCGTTCATCGGTGGCGACAACGCGCACCGACTGCAGGCGGAAAATATCGTAAGCCATGGCAATGTCATCGAAGACATAGCCGTGGTTGAGCAATAACCAGCGCCGGGCAAATTCCACGCATTGCCATTTGTAGCCGGTGTAAATGCCGTTTTCGTAATGCCGGTAGGAATGCCGGTCGGGTAATTGCTGCGGATCGGCACTTTTATAATCGGACGAATACGCTGCCACGTTACCGGGTGCATATCCCAGAGCGGTGCCAAAGGGTAACGGGGTTTTCGGGCTGGAGGATTTGGCGGACATAGCGCACCTGCAACAGGAACAGTCTGCGCAACAGCATGGCATGGCCAATAAATTCCGCCAGAGGGCGGCGCAGAAAAACAGGTTGCGCCGGTGGGTGCAATACCGGGGTGTGCTGCTGTCAGTCCAGTAATTTCTGCAGTTGTTGCAATGCCTCCAGCCCACCCAGCGGGATGGCAATGTCGTCAGCCCGGCGTACGGCGGCTTCGCGTTTATTAATACGGATCAGCGGCACCGGTTGTTGCTCACCAAAATGGCGCACTGAGGGAATGGCGGTGCCGGCCCCGATTTCAA
This sequence comes from Pseudomonadota bacterium, assembly GCA_023399105.1. Taxonomy (GTDB): domain Bacteria; phylum Pseudomonadota; class Gammaproteobacteria; order Pseudomonadales; family Oceanobacteraceae; genus Venatoribacter. The sequence continues at coordinate 3,851 of JAEWQT010000114.1, forward strand.
TAATGACAGGCTGATTGGGTTGCGCCCGCCACTGCCGGTAACGGCGCTGCTGTGCTGCGGTGCGTTGTTCCAGCCAGTGCCAGTCATCAAACATCAGAATATTGGGCCGTGCCAGCGCGCCGCAGTGCGGGCAGCGGGGCAGTGGCGATAACAGCCGGCACTGTTGTGCATCAATGGTTGGCGTGAAGGCATCGGCCGGCCAGATATCATCGCAGCCGCTGCTGCATTGCAGATGATGAATGGAGCCGTGGCATTCAATGAGGCGATCCGGATTGAAACCGGCGCGCTGGAACTGGCCATCGACATTGCTGGTAAACACAAAAGCGCCGTGTGGCATGGTGCTGGCCCATTGTTGCAATAACGCAAAACCGGCGTGCGGCACGGTGTCGCGGTACAGCTGCAGGCGGTGACCATAAAATCCCCAGGCCAGTTGCGGATCGTCAGCGAAGGCCTTCGGGTTGGCGATTTCAGTAAAATCTATCCGTGCCCGGCCCAGGGCCGGGTAGGCTTGCCACATGCCTTCATTGCCACGGAAATCGGGTAACCCGGAATCTACCCCCATGCCGGCGCCGGCGGTAATAATCAAGGCATCTGCCGAACCGATCAGGTCGGCCGCCTGTTGCAGAGCAAGGTTTAATTCGCGCATAAAAATAAGGCCAGATTCATCTGGCCTTATTCAATCATTGTGGTTGGGGTGGTGCCAACTCAGGGCGCCATTTTCTTTTTCAGCGCGCGGGTTACGGCCAGCGGCAGGTTCGGCACCGCGCGCAGCATCCACGGCATGATGCGGCGTTTCAGGCCGTTCAGCGCTTCCGGAATCATGGCTTCAATCAGGTGCGGGCCGGGGTGGCTCTGGGCGTATTCCAGCGCTTTGCAGAATTCTTCCACCGTGTGCACACGCATACCGTGCACGCCCATGCCCTGCGCCAGATTGGCGAAGTTCATCACCGGGCCGTGCAGGTCGAGCTGTGACTTGGCTTTCGGGCCAACCTCCACCGCGCCGACCCGTTCCACTTCCACGTTCAGAATGGAGTACGAGGCGTTGTTGAAAATCACGCTGGTGACGTTCAGGTTTTCCCGCGCCATGGTCCACAGCGCCTGAATGGTGTACATGGCCGTGCCGTCGCCGATCAGCGCCAGCACCGGGCGGTCGGGGCAGGCAATGGCCGCGCCCACCGCATTCGGTAAGCCCTGACCAATGGCACCGCCGGTGAGGGTCAGAATATCGTGACGCGGGCAGCCGGCCGTCATCAGGTTCAGCATCAGGCCGGAGGTGATGGATTCATCGACGATGATGGCGTTGTCGGGCAGCAGATGTGCGATGGCCTTACAGGCTTTTTCGGCGGTCAGTTTGCCGCGCGGACGGCCGGGGCGCTGGGCGGCCTGCAATACCGGCGCGGTATTGGTTGCACCGACGGCCGCGGCCAGTTTTTCCAGGCTGGCGGCGGTGTCCTGTTCCGGCGTGGCCAATGTGTGCACGCTGCAGGTGTCCGGCACCAGATAGCTCTTTTTACCCGGGTAAGCGAAGAAGGATACCGGCGCTTTGCAGTCGACCAGAATCAGGTGCTCGATATAGGCCAGTTGCACGCCAGCCAGTTCAGCCAGATAGGCCAGACGTTCCACCGGCGGCAGACCGGCGCCGCGTTCAATGCGGGTCGGGAAGGTTTCGGCCAGAATTTTTACGCCGCTGTGGACGGCCAGTTTAGCGGCGGCCAGCAGGCTCGGTTCACGCAGCGAGCGGCCACCCAGCAGCAGGGCGGTTTTTTTGCCGGTGCGTATGGCGTCGGCAATGGCGTTCACCACCTCATCAGAAGCCACCGGTGCTTTGGGTTGCGGCGGCACCACACAGGGTTGCGCGCCTTCGCCCCAGGACACATCGGCCGGCAGAATCAGGGTGGCGACACTGCCGGGGTAACCGCGGGCGGCGACTACGGCGTCGGCCACGTCCTGACTGAGTTCGGCGGTGCTTTTTGAGGTGCGCACAAAACCGGGGGAGACGTTGCGGGCCACAGTTTCAATATCGGATTGCAGCTGGGCATCGTATTGCACGTGGTAGGTGGCGTGATCGCCGACGATGTTGACCACCGGCACTTTGCCCTTACGCGCGTTGTGCAGGTTGGCCAGACCATTACCGAGACCGCAACCTAAGTGCAGCAGGGTGGCGGCGGGTTTGTCGGCCATGCGCGCGTAACCGTCGGCGGCGCCGGTGGCGACACCTTCAAACAGGGCCAGCACGGCTTTCATCTTCGGCTCGCTGTCGAGGGCGGCCACGAAGTGCATTTCACTGGTACCGGGGTTGGTGAAGCAGACTTCCACGCCGGCATCGACCAGGGTTTTCATCAGGGCTTGTGCGCCGTTTGTCATTGTTATTCTCCGCGGTT
>JAEWQT010000118.1 GCA_023399105.1 Pseudomonadota bacterium
AATTCCCCGTGCCGGTGGCCATAGTGCTGCACCGCGTTACGGATGCTCACAGCGGTCAGTTCGGTGAGCGTGGTCAGAACATCCAGCGGATTCAGTGCGGTCAGGTCGCCCAGCGCATCCAGGCGGAACATTTCCCGCCCGGTGCTCTTCGGCGGCGGCTGGCGGAAGTAAGGGTGATCCAGCCATTGCAGCAACCGATCCGGCAGTACCTGCCCCTGTGCGGCCAGCTGGCCGCCGGCATCACAACTGCGGTGGAACACTTGCTGACACCATTCGTCCAGCAGGGCGTTGCCCGGGCCGGTATCAAAACCAATCAGCCGCCCACCCATGGCCGGCAGCACGCTGAGGTTGGCAATACCACCGATGTTCAGCACCATGCTGGCTGCCGGCAGGCAGGCCTGATGAAAGGCCGGCACCAGAGGGGCGCCCTGGCCGCCGGCGGCAATGTCGCGACGCCGGAAATCGGCCACACAGGTAATGCCGGTATGCTCGGCAATCCAGGATGGGTCGCCGATTTGCCAGCTGAACCCTTGCGGTTGTGGTTGATGGCGCAGGGTATGGCCGTGTGAACCAATGGCCGTAATGGCACTGGCAGGCAGTTGCTGTTGTTGCAGCACTGTCTGTACGGCCCGCACGGAATGCACGGCAATCTGGCGGTCAAGCTGAGCAAGATAGCGGATATCGGCACTGGCGCTGATGGCTGCATCGCGCAGCTGCTGGCGGAAATCATCGGTGTAAGGCAGGCACAGCGCAGCCTTTAAGGTGATGCTTGTATCGTAGTCAATTAATGCGGCATCCATACCATCGGCGCTGGTGCCAGACATCAGGCCGATATACAGCGTCACTGGCGCGCTCCGACCGGATTGGTGATGCCGCCGCCAAAGCTGTCCAGCATGGTTAACAGGCTGTCACTGTGCTTGTTGAAGGCGTCTTTCTGACTGGCCGGAATGGATTGTGCTTTGGGCAGCTGAATGCGCAGCGAATCCCGGTGCACACCATTAACCAGAAACTCGTAATGCAAATGCGGGCCGGTGGCTAATCCGGTGCTGCCAACGTAACCAATGACCTGGCCTTGTTTAACCGTACGGCCAACCCGGGTGTTGCGGTTAAAACGGCTTAAATGGGCGTAAATGGTTTTATAAGTGCTGCCGTGCTGAATAATCACGGTGTTACCGTAACCGCCTTTTTTGCCGGCATGGATAATGCGGCCATCGCCGGTGGCTTTAATCGGTGTGCCGGTCGGTGCCGCGTAGTCAGTGCCTTTATGGGCCCGGATGGTATTCAGTACCGGATGCCGACGGTTAGGGTTAAAGCGCGAACTGATGCGGGCAAAGTCGATGGGATTGCGCAGGAACTCTTTACGCATGCTTTGGCCGGCCGGGTTGTAATAGCCGGTATTGCCTTTGTCATCGGTAAAGCGGATGGCGGTGATTTCCCGGCCCTGGTTATTGAAGCGGGCAATTTTGATGTTGCCGTTACTGATGCGCTCGCCATCGACAAACACTTCGTCGTAAATCAGGCTGATGCTGTCGCCCTGGCGGATATCCAGCGCAAAGTCGATATCCCAGCCAAAAATAGCCGCTACTTCAATCAGGATCTGGTCCGGAATACCGGCCTGGTTGCCATCCAGAAATAAGGAGTTGTTAATCACGGCGCTGGCATGGCGGGGGAGATAATCGGCATCACGTTCTTGCAGTTCGTATACCAGCGCCCCTTCCGCATTGCGGCTGAAGGTATGACGGGCCAGTGCCGTTACCTCCAGCTGTAATTGTTGTACGTTGTTGTTCTGGGTTCGCACCCACTGAACTTTTTGCCCCGGCCGCAGCGTCAATGCACCCCGTGGGGCGATGGCGGCAATATCGATAACATCGGCAGCACTGAGGTTGTGGCGGTTGAACAGGGTAGAGAGGCTGTCGCCTGAGCGAATCTCATCGGTCTCCCAGCGCACCGGCGGCGCTTCCGGAATCAGTTCTTCCGGTTCCGGCATTTCTATAACGTAACGGGTTTCCTCCAGCCGGGAATGACCGGAGCCATCCGGCCAGAGCGCCACCAGAGTCAGAGCGATGGCCGCCAGGGCCAAACCAACGAGATGAGTGGCAGGGAAATACTGCAGGCGTCCCGACAAAGCCATAATCAGATGCTTGTCCTTGTTATTTTTGAAACATTTAAATGCTGTGCGAGTGTAAACAAACCGCCGGCATTTTACCCCCTGAACTTGATTTTGCCCAATGATCAGGTATGTTCACCCACCTTTCTTTACAACCCGATAATCAAGAGCGAACCATGACAGCGGCATTGTTGAACGATCTTAAAGCCCGCGGCCTGATCAATCAGGTGACAGCGGATGATGAACTGATCCGACATCTGGAATGTGGTTCCATCACCCTGTATTGCGGCTTCGATCCAACCGCCGACAGCCTGCATCTTGGTCATCTGGTGCCGCTGCTGGTGCTCACCCGTTTTCAGAACGCCGGCCATAAGCCGATTGCTCTGGTTGGTGGTGCTACCGGCCTGATTGGTGACCCCAGCTTTAAAGCCGCCGAGCGTCAGCTGAATACCGCCGACGTTGTTGCTGGCTGGGCGGATAAGATCCGCTCGCAGGTCAGTCAGTTCATTAAATTTGAAGGCATCAGCAATCCGGCCATTGTGGTAAACAACCTCGACTGGGCCGGACAGATGAATGTGCTCGATTTCCTGCGTGATGTCGGTAAGCACTTCTCTGTGAACGCCATGATCAATAAAGAGTCAGTGCAGCAGCGCCTTAACCGCGAAGGCGCCGGCATTTCGTTTACGGAATTTTCTTATGCCTTATTACAGGGTATGGACTTTGCCGAGTTGAATCGCCGTTATGGCTGTACCCTGCAGATTGGTGGTTCTGATCAATGGGGCAATATCGTCGGTGGTATTGATCTGGCCCGCCGTCAGAATGGTGCCCAGGCCTTTGGCCTGACCGTGCCCCTGGTGACTAAGGCGGATGGCACCAAGTTTGGCAAAACCGAATCCGGTGCGGTATGGCTGGATCCACGCAAAACCTCGCCTTACAGCTTCTATCAGTTCTGGATGAATACCGCCGATGCGGATGTTTATAAATTTATGCGCTATTTCACCTTTATGACGGTAGAAGAGATCGCAGCAATTGAAGCGCACGACGCTACCTTGAGCGGCCGTAAAACGGCGCAGCCCATTCTGGCGGATGAAGTCACCCGCCTCGTGCATGGTGAGGAAGCACTGCAATCAGCCAAGCGGATTACTGAAGCGCTGTTTTCCGGAAATGTTGCCCAGCTGTCTGAGCAGGAATTAGAGCAGATCAAACTGGATGGCTTACCTTCCAGTGATCTGCCCCTGGCTGGCCTGGATGCCGTACCGATGACAACGCTGTTTACTGAATGTGGAATGGTAACGGCAGGTCGCGAAGTGAAAGATGCTTTGAGTCGTAACGCCGTCACGATCAATGGTGACGCCAAGGGTGCGGAAGATAATATGAAGGCTGCTGAGGCCTTTGCCCCCGCCAACGCATTGTTTGGTCGGTTTTTCCTGGTGAAGCTGGGGAAGAAAAAGTATCACCTGTTCGAAATTGCGAAATAATAACGAAAAGTGTTGACGGAGCATTCGGGATCTCTATAATGCGCCG
>JAEWQT010000185.1 GCA_023399105.1 Pseudomonadota bacterium
ACTTTATTCCAGCCAATAAAATGCACCAGATTGGCGCTGAACACCGCATCCACCTGTTTTATTGGCCATAAATCCTGTGCCACATCCAGAATCAGCGGCGGCAGAAAGTTATGGCAGCGGGCTTTGGCACGCCAGGCGTTAATGCCGGCAATGCGGTCGGCCAGTTCAGAAGGCTGCCATTGCAGGCGCGGAAAGCGCCGGCTGAAAAACGCACCGTGCTGGCCGGTGCCGCTACCCAGTTCCAGTACCACACCGGCGGCGGGCAGTTCTTGCGCCAGCACCTCAGCAATGGGCTGCTGGTTACGCACACAAGCTTCCGATACCGGTAAATCGGCCTCAATCGGGCTGCTGTGGGGGTATAAAGACGGGTCGTAATGTTCGTTGGTAGCCATCACTGTCACCATCGTATTGGCAGGCTGGTTGGCGAGTATGGCACAGGCAGACCGGCGCACAAGCCGACAAACGTTAAATTTATGTTGCAGTGGCGGCCCTGGTGTTGGCGTTAGCGAACAGAGTCAAATTGCCGCAGAGCCCTCTAACCTATAAAATCCCCGCCATTGTTTTGCCAACTCAACCAATCCACCCGTGGGATGCCTCAAGCCATGCGCGCTACCGAATTTCTGTTAACCACCGAAAAAGAAACCCCCGCCGATGCCGTGGTGGTAAGCCACCAGCTGATGCTGCGTTCCGGCATGATCCGTAAACTGGCCGCTGGCCTGTACACCTGGATGCCGCTGGGCCTGCGCACACTGCGCAAAGTAGAAGCCATTGTGCGTGAAGAAATGAACAAAGCCGGCGCTCAGGAAGTGCTGATGCCCGCCGTGCAACCGGCCGAACTGTGGGAAGAAACCGGCCGCTGGTTCCAGTACGGTGGCGAACTGCTGCGCGTGAAAGACCGCCACAACCGCGATTTCTGCATTGGCCCGACCCACGAAGAAGTAATTACCGACCTGGCCCGTAACAACATCAGCAGCTACCGTCAGCTGCCGCTGAACCTGTACCAGATTCAGACCAAATTCCGTGATGAAACCCGTCCGCGTTTCGGTGTGATGCGCGCGCGTGAATTCATTATGAAAGACGCCTACTCCTTCCACAGCAGCGAAGAAAGCCTGCAACAAACCTACGACAAGATGCACGCGGCCTACTCCGCCATTTTCAATCGTTTAGGTCTGGATTTCCGTCCGGTACTGGCCGACACCGGCTCTATTGGTGGTGCCAAATCGCACGAATTCCACGTACTGGCCTCGTCCGGTGAAGACGATATCGCCTTCTCCACCGACAGCGATTACGCCGCCAACGTGGAACTGGCCGAAGCCGTCGCCCCGGCAGGCGAGCGCCCTGCCGCCACCGCTACCCTGGCCAAAGTCTCTACCCCGGCTGCAACCAGCATCGACGACGTCGCCGCCTTCTTCAAAGTGGATGCCAGCAAAGTGCTGAAAGCCATTGTGGTGCGCGGCGCGCATACCGATGAAAAAGCCCAGGGCGAACCGGCACCGGTGGTGCTGTTCCTGCGTGGTGACCACGAGCTGAACGAAATCAAAGCCGAGAAAATTCCGGGTGTGGCGGCACCGCTGCAGTTTGCATCCGATGCCGAAATCGAAGCCATTGGTGGCGTCACCGGTTTTGTCGGCCCGCAAGGCCTGCAAGCCAAATGCTACGTGGACCGCAGCGCCGCACACATGGCCGACTTTATCTGTGGTGCCAACGACAACGACGCGCATTTCAGCGGCTTTAACTGGGAGCGCGATGCCGCGCTGCCGGAAGTTCGTGATTTGCGCAACGTCGTAGCCGGTGACCCGAGCCCCTGCGGTAAAGGCACGCTGGAAATTAAACGCGGCATTGAAGTGGGCCATATTTTCCAGCTGGGCACCAAGTATTCAGAATCCATGAATGCCACCGTGCTTGATGAAAACGGCAAAACCCGCACCATGATCATGGGTTGCTACGGCATCGGCGTCAGCCGTGTGGTGGCGGCGGCCATTGAACAGAACCACGACGACAACGGCATTATCTGGCCGGATGCCATTGCGCCGTTCCAGGTGGGCATTGTGCCGATGGGTTACCAGAAATCGGAAGCCGTGACCAAAGCCACCGACGAACTGTACCAGCAATTAACCGCCGCCGGTTTTGAGGTGTACCTGGACGACCGCGACAAGAAAACCAGCCCCGGCGTGAAATTCGCCGACATGGAGCTGATTGGTATTCCGCACCGCGTAGTAGTTTCTGACCGTGGCCTGGAAGCCGGCAAGCTGGAATACGCGGCCCGTCGTGATGGCGTGAAGCACGAAATTGCCCTGGCCGACATCGTTGCCCATCTGAAAAAACAGGTGCAATGCTGAACGGCGCTGCAGTTAAACGCCTGCTGAAAACCGGAGTACGCCCTGTGCGTGCTCTGTTTTTTTTATGCCTGCTGGGCGGCCTGGCGCCAGCGCTGGCCAGCCAGCAAGCCAGCCCCTCAGTCAGCCCAGCTGCCGACAGCCAACTGAGCAATGCCCTGCGCGAAGCCGTAAACAACAGCGAATCTTTCGTTGATGAATACGACGCCCAGGTCTGGTTATTCGATATGTCGGCGCGCTTAAAACGCTTTATAAAAAATGAACAGGAACGCCTGCGCTTTTTAAACCTGGTACACCGCGAAGCCACCCGCGCCGGCCTGCAACCGGAACTGGTGCTGGCGGTAATACACATAGAAAGTGCGTTCGACCGCTTTGCCATTTCCCGTGTTGGTGCCCAGGGCTATATGCAGGTAATGCCGTTCTGGAAAAATGAAATTGGCCGCCCCGACGACAATCTGATGAACACCGAAACCAACCTGCGTTACGGCTGCACCATTCTTAAACACTACCTCGACCGCGAAAAAGGCGACTTTATTCGTGGCCTCGCCCGCTATAACGGCAGCTTAGGCCGCACCAAATACCCGGAAAAAGTGCTGCTGGCGTGGGAGCGGCATTGGTTTGTGCAGTACTGAAAGTTTTTCTGTCCTGCTCCCCCATATCTGCTCCCAGCCACTCTCACAACTTATGTGCTCTTAGGCCGTTGCTCGCCTGCTTATTTAAGCTGATAACTCACTACTTGATAATCCAGTGATCACTTCATTCATCTATAAATCAGCTTTACTTTAAAGCTACCGGCATGGAGTTGAACTCATCGTGAAGATTCAGTAAGTGCTTTTTTCAATCAGCCTTATTACTTCATTTTCTGTATTTAACAGCCAAGCCAGAGAAATATGGTTCCCACTCCCCCGCCACAAGCGAATCAGACTTCAGACAAAATGGGACTGCCCACAAAGCCAGTGAATCGGAATACCGGAACACGGGCAATGGGTTATTAAACCGCTCATGACGTGGATAAATCAGCATCATGTGACCACTGCCATTCTGATATTTGTGGCCATAGGCAAACATCTGATACAGGTCACTTTGTGCAATGTTGTATTTGCTTTCTGTATTCCCAGCCAGTTCATCCAGCAATTTCCACTTAGTATCAAGCACCTGATCACCCAAAGTGGACTTGAACAATAAATCCGGCTTTAGCTGGAACATGCGCCCAGCAATGTCGGTGCCGTCCGGTTTATGCTGCAACAGGTATTGTGAGCCGGACTGAGGTTTTAACCGGGAACCAAGTGAATAACTACGACGCAGAGAAACCTCAACATACCTTTCAAACAGCTGCTCCATCGGAAAGAGTAAAGCGATCCCGCGATGATGCCCCTTCTGAAAGTTTGGGTTTAGTCGCTCCAGAATAAGCGCGCACCAAGGTCGTACAGAATCATAGATCTGCATCAGCTTATTGCTTTGCCACAAAGGCATCAGCCGCAGAGGCTCATTC
>JAEWQT010000189.1 GCA_023399105.1 Pseudomonadota bacterium
GGTGGAGCTGGGCGATGTGCTCAGCTTCCGCGCCGCCGGGGTGGATTTCAGCGCCACCGTCAGCAGCATCCGCACGGTGGACTGGGGCTCGATGCAGCCGAACTTCTTTATGATCTTTTCGTCGGACGTGCTGGACGGTCTGCCGGCCAATTACCTCACCAGTTTCTACCTGCCGCCGGGGCAGCAGACGGCGTTAACGGCGCTGATCCGCCAGTTCCCGGCCGCGACCTTTATGGATGTGCGGGCCATTCTGGGCCAGATTCAGACCTTGCTGGAGCAGGTGACGCTGGCGATTGAGCTGATTCTGCTGTTTGTGCTGCTGGCGGCGCTGCTGGTGATGCTGGCCTCGCTGGTGGCGGCCTTGCCGGAGCGGCTGCGCGAAGGTGCGGTGCTGCGGACGCTGGGCGGCAGTTCGGCCTTGCTGCGGCGGGCGCAGATCGGTGAATTCACCCTGCTGGGGCTGGCAGCGGTGCTGCTGGCGCTGCTCGGTACCGAGCTGGTGCGCTATGTGCTGTACCACACACTGCTGGATATTCCCTGGTACAGTCTGGGCTGGATCTGGCTGTGGCTGCCGCCGCTGGCGGTGCTGTTGCTGGCGGTGCCGGGCATGTTGTTGCTGCGCCGCACCACTCAGGTGGCGCCGTTGCGGGTATTGCGGGAACTGGCTGAGTAACGGGTGGCATCGGCGGCGGATTGTTATAGAGTAACGCCTTTTCCCATCCGGACGGCGTTATGATCCGCACTCATCTGATTACCGGTTTCCTGGGCGTTGGCAAAACCACCGCCATTCTGCACCTGCTGCAACACAAGCCGGCCCATGAAAAATGGGCCGTGCTGGTGAATGAGTTTGGCGAAGTCGGCGTCGATGGCGCCATTCTGGCCGGGCAAGGGGCGGTGGTGAAAGAAGTACCGGGTGGCTGCCTGTGCTGCGTGTCCGGTCTGCCGTTTCAGATGGGCCTGAACATGCTGATTGCCCGGGAAAAACCCGATGTGCTGCTCATTGAACCCACCGGCCTTGGTCATCCGCGTAATATCCTCAATACCCTGCGCAACGAACATTACCGCGACATTCTGAGTATTGGCGCGGCGCTGTGCATTCTCGATCCGCGCCATCTGCTTAACCCGCGTTACACCGGCAATGATGTCTACGCCGACCAGATTCAGCTGGCCGATGTGCTGGTGGCGAATAAAACCGATCTGTGTGGAGAATCTGAACGCGCCGCGTTCAAGCAGTTGCTGGCAGACTCTCAGCCACAGAAAAGCGGCTCGGCCTGGGTGACGCAGGGACAGTTGAAGCCTGAGTTATTGTTGTTGCCGGCCGATCCGCAGCGACTGGCGCTGCACCCGGATGCCCACGCGCATAACCGTAAAGAATCCCTGCCGCTGGTATTACCACTGGCGGCTGGTGAAACCTTCCGCCGGTTGCAGAATCAGGGCCAGGGCTATTACTCGCTGGGTTGGTTGTTGCGTGGTGATCAGGTATTTTCGGCGCGGGCGCTGCGCAACTGGCTCGGCAGTCTGGATATCGAACGGGCCAAAGGCATCGTGGCGACCGACGAAGGCCCGCTGGTGCTGAATATGCGCGACGCTGTGCTCAGTGATATGCCAACCCGCCAGCCGGAAGAGGGCCGTATTGAACTTATTGATGCGCAGCCGCTGCCCATAGAGTTGTTGGAACAGGCGATGCTGGCCTGCCGGCTGGAAGAGTAAAATGCATCCCTGCAACCCTCGCTCCATCCGGGTGCCCGTTGCCGGCTAAGCCGGCTTCCCTGAGTCGGGTAAAGGCCTCAGCCTAAGCGGCTGAGCAGGGCAAACTCATGTACCAGCGCCCGTAGTCGCAGCCCGCGCCCCGGTTGTTCGCGGTACAGGTGGCTTAGCACAAAAAAGGGCTGGTACAGGTAATCCAGACACAGCTGCCGCCAGGTTGAAGGCAGGCTGGTGTTCAGCGCGGCATCGCGCAAGGTGTTGTACAGCCGGGTCAGCCAGCTTTCCTGCAATGCCGTCAGCTGGCGCTGGCCGGCAAAGCAGGCCATTTCCAGCCCCAGATCCAGATAGTCATTCAGCCAGTCGGCGTGTACTTCCAGCCCCTGATGGCTGCTTATCTGCTGTTCCAGTTGCTCCAGCTGTTGGACCGCCGGTAGGTTGGCGGGTTGCACAGACTGCGGTGGAATGCGGGCGAGTTGCAGCATGATGACTCTCCTTGGAGTGGCGGTGCCGATAGAAAATCAACATAATGATAATTATTATCATTTGCAAGCGTTTTGATGGTGACTGCGTTAGCCTGTTGCGGAGCGAACTCCGCTATAATCGCCAGCTTTTCCCGCCAGGACAGATGTATGCAGGTGCTGATCATTTTTAACCCCACCGCCGGTACTGCCAGTCAGCAGCTGATTGACGCCATTGATCAGCGCCTGCAGCAGGCCGGGGTGACGGTGCAACGCTACGCCACCCGCCACGCCGGTGACGCCATGGACTATCTGGCGGCTTATGAAGGTGAATTGGATGTGGTGGCCGCTGCCGGAGGTGACGGCACCCTCAACGAAGTGGTAAACGGCATGCGCCAGCGCGATAACCAGAGCTGGCGACTGGCCATTATTCCCACCGGCACCACCAATGTGCTGGCCACCGAACTGGGTATTCGCCGGCGTGCCGGGGCGCTGGCGCAGATGATTCTGAATGGCCGCGAGCAGGCGCTGTATCCGGGCCGTATTAACGGCCGCCGTTTTCTGCTGATGGCTGGGGTGGGTTACGACGCCTGGGTGGTGGA
>JAEWQT010000191.1 GCA_023399105.1 Pseudomonadota bacterium
TGCCTTCCGACATACCAAACTTCATTTTACGCGGCGCCAGGTTGGCCACCATCACCGTCAGTTTGCCGTTCAGGTCTTCCGGTTGGTAGGCGGATTTGATGCCGGAGAACACATTACGGATTTCACCGTTGCCGATGTCCAGCGTCAGCTGCAGCAGTTTTTCTGCGCCTTCGACGTGCTCGGCTTTGACAATGCGGGCAATGCGCAAATCAACTTTGGCAAAGTCCGGAAATTCGATGGTGTCGGCGATCACTTCATTGCCGTCTTCGCGCAGGGCAGGGCCTTTCGCTTTCTCTTTTTTATCGGCTTTTTTGTCCGCTTTTTTGTCAGCGGGATTGGCAGCCGTTGGTTGTACGCCACCGTTTTCTTTTTCCAGCTCGGTTTTGGTTTCTTCCAGAATAGCCGTTACCTTGTCCATCTCGGCGCGGGCCAGCATTGGCTGGAATTTGTTGATTTTGTGGCTGGTCAGAATGCTGCGGCGGGCTTCCCAGTTCAGGTTTTCCAGGTTCAGGAACTCACAGGTTTTGGCCGCAATTTCCGGCAGCACGGGCGCCAGGTAAGTAACCAGCTGACGGAACAGGTTCAGCGCCACGGAACATACCTCCTGTACTTCCTGCTGGCGGCCTTCTTCCTTGTTCATGGCCCAGGGGGCTTTATCCTGAATGTATTCGTTGGCACGGTCAGCCAGCGCCATAATCTCTTTCATAGCGCGGCTGAATTCGCGTTTTTCGTAGTGCTCGGCAATTTGGTCGCCGGCGTCGATAAACTCCTGCACCATGGCCGGTTCGGTACAGGTGGCGCTTAATTCACCGCTGGCTTTGGCAATAAAGTTGCCGGTACGGCTGGCAATGTTCACCAGTTTGTTGACCAGATCGGCGTTGACCCGCTGCACAAAATCTTCCAGATTCAGGTCGAAATCGTCGACGCTGGCCCCCAGTTTGGCGGCAAAGTAATAGCGCAGGTAAGTCGGGTTTAAATGGTTCAGGAAGGTACGCGCCTTAATAAAGGTGCCGCGTGACTTGGACATTTTGGCGCCATTGACGGTTACAAAACCGTGCGCATTCACCGCGGTCGGGGTGCGGTAATCGGCAGCGGTCAGCATCGACGGCCAGAACAGCGCGTGGAAGTTAATAATGTCTTTGCCGATAAAGTGGTACAGCTCGGCCTCTGAGCCTTTCTTCCAGAACGCGTCGAAATCGATATCGCCGCGCTTATCACACAGGTTTTTAAAGCTGGCCATGTAGCCGATCGGAGCGTCCAGCCAAACGTAGAAATACTTGCCCGGGGCATCCGGAATTTCAAAACCGAAATAGGGCGCATCGCGGGAAATGTCCCACTCCTGCAGGCCGGAATCCAGCCATTCCTGCAGCTTGTTGGCCACTTCGTCCTGCAGCGTACCGGAACGGGTCCAGTCTTTCAGAAACTGCTGGAAATCCGGCAGTTTGAAGAAGTAATGCTCGGATTCTTTTTCCACCGGCGTGGCGCCGGAAATGGTGGAAAAAGGATTTTTCAGTTCGGCCGGGGTGTAGGTGGCACCGCAGGCTTCACAGTTATCGCCGTACTGGTCGCCGGCGCCGCATTTCGGGCACTCACCTTTAATATAACGGTCGGCCAGAAACAGCTCTTTCACCGGATCGTACAGCTGTTTGATTTTGCGTACGGCAATGTGGCCTTTATCGCGGCAGGCTTTATAAATCTGCTCAGAGAAAAAACGGTTTTCGTCGCTGTGGGTGCTGTGGAAATTATCAAACGCCACCTGGAAACCGGCGAAATCCGCTTCGTGTTCGGCTTTAACCCGGTCAATCAGTTGCTCCGGAGTAATGCCCTTTTTTTCGGCGCGCAGCATAATGGCGGTGCCGTGGGCATCGTCAGCGCAAACGTAATAACACTCATGGCCACGGGCTTTCTGAAAACGGACCCAGATATCGGTCTGAATGTATTCCAGCATGTGACCCATGTGGATGGAGCCATTGGCATAGGGAAGGGCGCTGGTTACCAGAATTTTACGAGGGTTCGGTGCGGTCATGACAATTCGCTACGGTTGCTCAAAGGAAAGGCGGCATTGTAGCGAATTTGCTGCCGGCCCGCGATGGTGGTGCCACCGGGCGGCCCATTTGCTGCCGGCCCGCGATGGTGATGCCACCGGGCGGCACATTTGCTGCCCGCCCGCGATGGGGCACCGCATGGCAGGCAGAGGTGGTACGGCTTAATCGTCGTAACGGTAGGACGGATCAATGGTCACACGGGCGGCGCGCACGGTGTTGTCTTTGATCTGCAGAATTTCCACCCGGTACTGGTTGATTTTCAGACAGGCCGGTGCATCGGGAATGTGTTCCATCATTTCCACAATCAGGCCACTGATGGTTTTCGGACCATCGGTGGGCAGGCTCCATTTCAGCGCCTTGTTTACATCGCGCACATAGGCGGCGCCATCGACCACATAGCTGCCGTCTTCCTGCGGATGCACATCCGGTGAGCTGGCGGCCACCACGTCGGTGGTAAACTCGCCCACGATTTCTTCCAGAATATCTTCCAGGGTGCAAATACCCTGAACGTCGCCGTACTCATCCACCACCAGGGCGATGCGGCGTTTATTTTTCTGGAAGTTGAACAGCTGGGTGTGCAGCGGCGTGCTTTCCGGAATGAAGTAGGGTTCGCGGCAAATTTTCTCGATATGCTCTTTCAGCAATTCACCGGCATTGAGAAAACGGCTGATATTGCGGGTGTGCAGCATGCCCACCACATTGTTGATATCGCCACGGTACACCGGCATGCGGGTGTGCTGAGTGGTGCGCAGGCGTTTGGTCAGGTTGGCAATATCATCGTCCAGGTCCAGACCCACCACTTCATTACGCGGCACCATAATGTCATTTACCGTCATTTTCTCGAGGTCGAGAATGCTGATCAGCATGTGCTGGTGGCGTTTGGGAATCATGGTGCCGGCTTCGCGAACGATGGTGCGCAATTCTTCGGTACTCAGATTGTCCGGGGTGCTGTTATGCACATCGACCCGGCCCAGGCGCAGCAGGCCATTGGCAATGGCGCCGACAAACCACACAAAAGGATGCAGCAGGGTTTGCAGCGGAATCAGAATGCGGGAAGCCGGATAGGCGATGCGCTCAGGGCGAATGGCGGCCAGGGTTTTCGGCGTCACTTCGGCAAAAATCAGCACCACCAGCGTAAACAGAATGGTGTTTACAAAGACGGCCAGGTCGGGGTTATCGGGCCATAAACGCTGACTGATGATGGTCGCCAGGGCGGCGGCGGCAAAGTTAACCAGGTTGTTACCGGTGAGAATGGTGCCGATCAGGCGATCAGGCTTTTCCAGCAGCTTGGTGGCGCGCACAGCTCCTTTGTGCTTGTTTTTCGCCAAATGCCGCAACCGGTACCGGTTCAGTGAGATCATGCCGGTTTCTGAGCTGGAGAAAAACGCAGAACATAAAATCAGGACGGTCAGTATGCCAAACAGCACACTTAAGGGAACGTCGCTCAAGAGAGGACCCTTCTGTAATTAAGATTCCGCCATCATAGGGACAGACAACGGCCTGTCAACTGCGAAGCCGGTTCAGGGCTTGTGCAGCAACAGTTCCAGCACAAATTTGGTGCCGACATACGACAGAATCAGAAAGGCGGTACCGATCAGGGTCCAGCGGCTGGCAATAATGCCACGCCAGCCAAAGCGATAACGGCCGAACAGCAGCACCGCGAACACCAGCCAGCCGATGCTGGCGAAGGCCACTTTATGCAGCAGGTGCTGGGCTTTTAAGTCCCACACCGCCGGCAAACCAATGGCAAAGGCGGCGGTCAGCAGCAGCATGCCCAACCAGATCATTTCAAACAGCAGCGCATCCATGGTTTGCAGGGACGGCAGTGCCTGTACCAGGCCCCGGGTCTGGCGGGCTTTCAGGGCGCGGTCCTGCAGCCACAGCAGAATGGATTGCACGGCGGCGATGCTGAATACGCTGTAGGCCAGGATCGACAGCAGAATATGCCAGGTCAGGGCATAGCTGAGCTGTGGCAGCGGTGCCTGCACGTCGGTGATGGCGGCGGCCAGCAGGAAAAAAACCGCGATGGGTAACAGGCCGACCAGCAGGTTGTCTACCGGCTTGCGCCAGCTGGAAAACAATAGCAACAGTACCACCACCCAGGCAATGAGGGAGCCGACTTCAAACAGGGCAAAATTCACCTGCGGCTGTCCCAGCATGGCCATCCCCAGATAGATCAGGTGCAGTAAGGCACCGACCATGGTACTGGTCAGAACCTGCGAACGATTGGCCGGTTTCTGACCGCTTAAGGTTTGCCACTGCCGAAAAGCCGCCCACAGATAAAAACCGGCGGCGGGAACTGCTGCTACTAATCCGGACATGCCTGATCTCCTGTCAAGAGCGGCAGTTTCGCACAAGGCGGACATTGGTAAAAGTGCGTGTTTGGGGCCGGGACGGTGGCGGGGTATACTGCGCGCTGAATTTTTATGGGTTTGAGTCATCCGCTATGTTTGAGAGCCTTACCGACCGCCTTGGCAGTGCGTTAAAAAGCATTACTGGCCAGGCCAAACTGACCGAAGACAACATTAAAGGCACCGTGCGTGAAGTACGTATGGCACTGCTGGAGGCCGACGTGGCCCTGCCGGTGGTGAAAGCGTTTACCGAACAGGTTAAAGAGCGTGCTGTTGGCACCGAAGTGCTGAAAAGCCTGAATCCGGGCCAGGTGTTCCTGAAGATCGTCCATGAAGAACTGATGAAGGTCATGGGCGAGGCCAACGAAAAACTGAACCTGGCCACCCAGCCGCCGGCCATCGTGTTAATGGCGGGTTTGCAGGGTGCCGGTAAAACCACCACCGTGGGCAAGCTGGCGCGTTTCCTGATTGAGCGCGAAAAGAAAAAAGTGATGGTGGTGTCGGCTGACGTGTACCGTCCGGCGGCGATCAAACAGCTGGAAACGCTGGCGGGTGATGTGGGGGCATTGTTCTTCCCGTCTGCTGCCGATCAAAAGCCGGTGGATATTGCCCGTGCTGCGATCGATGCTGCCAAGCGTGCCGCGGCCGATGTGCTGCTGGTGGATACCGCGGGTCGTTTGGCGGTCGACGAAGAAATGATGGCGGAAATTAAACAGCTGCACGCCGCCATTAACCCGATTGAAACCCTGTTCGTGGTCTATGCCATGACCGGCCAGGATGCGGCCAATACCGCCAAAGCCTTTAACGAAGCCTTGCCGCTGACCGGTGTGGTGTTAACCAAGGCCGACGGTGATGCCCGTGGCGGTGCGGCATTGTCGGTGCGCCACATTACCGGCAAGCCAATTAAGT
>JAEWQT010000236.1 GCA_023399105.1 Pseudomonadota bacterium
ACTTTATTAACCGGAAACACGGCCGCGCTAAAGTCGCTTACCCACACCCGGATTTTGAGCACGAGAATTTAAAAGAAATTCTTGAGCCGACTTACGGCGTTATCGTCTATCAGGAACAGGTGATGCAGATCGCCCAGGCGCTGTCGGGTTATACCCTCGGCGGCGCGGATATGCTGCGCCGGGCGATGGGTAAGAAAAAACCGGAAGAAATGGCCAAGCAGCGTGACACCTTCCGCGAAGGGGCGATTTCGCAGGGCGTTGATCCTGACCTGGCGATGAAGATTTTCGACCTGGTGGAAAAATTCGCCGGCTACGGTTTTAACAAATCGCACTCGGCGGCTTATGCCGTGGTGTCGTACCAGACATTGTGGCTCAAGCAACATTATCCGGCGCCTTTTATGGCGGCGGTACTCACCTCGGATATGCAGAACACCGATAAAGTGGTGACCTTTATCGAAGAATGCCGCGAGATGGGGCTGGAATTAATTCTGCCCGATGTAAACCAGAGCCAGTTTGGTTTTACCGTGAATGATGACAACGCCATTGTTTACGGTCTGGGTGCGGTCAAAGGCGTGGGCGAAGGCCCGATTGCCGCCATTATTGAAGCCCGCGAAGCCGGTGGGCCGTTTCAGGATTTATTCGATTTCTGCCAGCGCGTTGATGGTAAAAAACTGAATAAACGGGTGTTGGAAGCACTGGTGCGTTGTGGTGCTTTCGACCGGCTGGCGGTCACCGCGCCGCGCGCGGTGTTAATGGCCAGCCTCGAAGATGCCATTAAGAGCGCCGGCCAGACTGCCGCTAACGAAGCGGCCGGCATGATGGATTTATTCGGCGCAGTGCAGGACGAAGAAGCGCAGCACGCCGACCCCTACGAACGCTTCCGCAACCTGCGTGACTGGTCGCTGAAAGAGCGTCTGCAGGGCGAAAAAGATACGCTGGGTTTATTCGTTACCGGCCATCCGTTCGATGAATACGAAGCCGAAGTGCGCAAACTGGTCCCGACCAAACTGTCGCATCTGCAGGAAGGCAAAGCGCCGCAGAAACTGGCTGGTCTGGTGGTGGATATGCGGCTGATGAAAAACAAACGGGGCGACAATATGTGCTTCGTTACCCTCGATGACCGTACCGGCCGGGTCGAGGTGGCGCTGTTCGCCGATATTTACGACAAAGTGCGCGAGGTGGTGGCCAAAGACCGGGTGCTGGTAGTGGAGGCCATTATTGCCCACGATGATTACTCCGGCGGCCTCAAAGCCACCGGTCGCAACGTGATGGAAATCAGTCAGGCGCGGCTGAATTTTGCCAAAGCCATCCGTATTCGCGTCGATGGCGACCGCCACGAAGACAGTCTGTGCGCCGACCTGAAACGTCTGCTGCAACCGCTGGAAAACGGCTGCCCGGTGGTGCTGGATTTCCACAACAGCCTGGCCCGCTGCGATATTCAACTGGGCGAGCGCTGGCGCGTGAACCCCAGCGACGAACAGCTGCAGGAACTGCGTTATGCCTACGGCGAGGACGCGGTGGAATTGGTGTTCAGCTGAGTCTATGAGTGCGCCGTTTACGCCTGAGTGCTTGTTGCCGCTGCTGCAACCGCTGCTGAATCAGGGCGGGCGGTTGCTGGTGGGCTTCAGCGGCGGGCTGGACTCCACCGCACTGCTGCACAGTCTGGCCCGGCTGGATGGCATAAAAGAACGTCTGCAGGCTGTGCACATTCACCATGGCTTATCCCCCAACGCTGACCACTGGGCGCAGCATTGCGCCACCCAGTGCGCGCAATTACAGATCCCGCTGAAAACTGTGCGCGTGCAGGTAACACCAAGCGGCAATGGTATTGAGGAGGCTGCCCGCCAGGCTCGCTATGCGGCGTTCTGTGCCCACAGCCAGCCGGGGGATCTGCTGCTGCTGGCGCAGCATGCCGATGATCAGACCGAAACCTTTTTTATGCGCCTGCTGCGCGGCGCCGGTCTCGATGGCCTCGCTGGCATGCCGGGGCAGCGCCAATTACAGCCCGGCGTCACCTTATTGCGGCCTTTGCTGGGTTACAGCCGGGCGCAGCTGCAGGCCTGGGCGATTGCAGAGAAGCTGGTGTGGATTGAGGATGAATCCAACGCCGATAACCGCTACGACCGCAACTGGTGGCGCAATCATCTGCTGCCACAACTGTGGCAGCGCTTTCCCGGCCGGCAGGCGGCGTTAGCGCGCAGCATCCAACAGCTGCAGCAGGATCAGCAGGCGTTGCAGTGGTTACTGGAACCCCAACTGCAGGCCTGTTTACAGCCCTGGCCCTGGCCGCAATGCGCCGCACTGGCACTGGATGGCGAACAGCTGTTGCAACAGCCTGCGGTTGTACAACCCTATATTCTGCGCGGCTGGTTGCGTCGTTGTGGCGTTCCGGCGCCGTCAGCACAGTGGTTGCAGCAGGTCTTCACCGAGGTGTTAACGGCGCGTCCCGACCGCCAGCCGCTGCTGGCGTTGGGCGAGTGGCGACTGCATCGGCATCGGCACAGCCTGTATCTGCACCGGCCCGTTGCTTTGCCCGCACGGCAAACCGTGAACTGGCCGCCGACCGCGGTACTGCCCTGGGCGGGAGCGCCGATCCGCGCTGTGGCTGATGCGGTCGGATTACGCCCCGGTTGTTATCAGCTGCTGCCTGCCGCCAGCTGTCCGGCAACCCAACTTCGTGCCCCGGGACGGCCAGAGAAAACGCTGGCGGTCTGGTTGCAACAGGCTGGTGTGCCGGTCGCTTTACGGCCGCACTGGCCGGTATGGGTGCAGGACAATCAGCTGGTCGCCATCAGCGGGATCGCTGTGGATGAAACTTTTTACGCCACTGATGGACTAAGGCCGGATTGGTCTTAGTTGGCGGTTTGAACCGCGCTGAAACCTTATGGTAGCGTGGCCGCCGGAAAATTTTGTCAGCGGTGTGTCTGCCGCCACCAACCATAACCGGGTGCAGTAAGTATGAAAGTCAGCTGGAGCATTACCCTGGCCACAGGGCTGGTGGCCGGTCTGATGCTGGGGTCTTATCTCAGTCATCCGGATCGTGTGCCGGTGTTACGGGGTTACAAAGCCCTGTTACCGGCGGTGCTGCAGCCGCCATCGGCTGAGGATGACCGGCAGCCCGGTGCCAGCCTGGTGATTGAAGAGCCGGAGGCACCTGCGGCTTTGCATCTGCCACCAGACAGTCCTGACTGGAGCAACCCAATCCAACCGGCTCCGGCACTGAATCTGTCGTTGCCGGAACTGGAATGGGATGACCAGAGCTGGCACAGCGAGCGGGAAACCTATCCGGACTTTTTCCGTCACCAGCAAAAAGAAGAGCGCATGAATGTTTCCGGTCGTCTGCATTGGGATGAGTCGGCAGAGGCCGAGTCTTTGCCGATTACCGAAACCATTCTGGGCGCTGAAGTCGAGCTGCAGTTGCGCCTGCCCTGATCAGACCGCTCCCGAGGTCAGTAACTCAGCCACACCCAGTACCCCGGCGTAGCCCAGGCTGTAGGCCAGCAACAATACCAGCAAATAACGCAGATAAGTGCCGAAGGTGAGCTCATCAATTTTGCTCATGGCGACAATGCCGGCCGCCGAGCCGATAATCAGCAACGAACCACCAACACCCACGGCATAGGTCAGCCCCATCCATTCGGTCAGATTCATCTGCACATCGGCTTTCAAGAGTGCTGCGGTTAACGGCACGTTATCAATAATGGCTGACAGCAGGCCCATCAGAAAATTGGCCGCCCACACCGGCACCAGCGCGTACAGATCGAGGAAACCATCCAGCGCATGAATTTCTTTCATGGCGCCGACGATCAGCAGAATGCCGAGGAAAAACATTAAGGTGTCGAATTCAATCTGGCGGATGTAGTCCATAATCGGGTCGTGTTCGGTGTCTTCGCCATAGGCGCGGGCCAACAGGAACATCACCGATAAACCACTTAAAAAGGTTAATACCGGCGGAATATCAAACAGCACATTGCCGGCCATGGTGGCCAGAATAGTGGTCATAAACACACCGGCAATGGCAACGTCGACGCGCTGCACATCGTTGCGTTTGTGTTCAATGATGGCGGTTTCGCGCAACGGCCGCGCCAGCATAAAGGCCAGTAATAACACCGCCAGCAGGGAGGGCAGCGATAACAGCAGCAGATTGGTAATGCTGACTTTGCCGGCCAGGAAAATCATCAGTGTGGTGACGTCGCCGGTAATCATGGCCACGCCGCCGGAGTTCACGGCAAACACCACCACGGTGGCAAAACGCAGGGTTTTCGCTGCCGGTAAGCGCAGCGATAAAATCAGCGCCACCGAAACCAGGGTGGCGGTAATGTTGTCGGCCAGCGAAGAAAAAACAAAGCTGAAAATGCCGGTGAGGAATAATAATTTGCGTTCGGAAATCTGCGCCGGCAAAACCCGGTAAATAATATTTTCGATCAGCCCTTTTTTGTTCAG
>JAEWQT010000246.1 GCA_023399105.1 Pseudomonadota bacterium
CGATTACGCCTGATACTCAACAGACTGCCAGCCATAGCGGCTGGCAGTCTGCAGGGAGGAATTGCGATTTATTCTGCTGCCAGTAATTTCTGTAAGGCTTTGTCCGATGGCAACGTCATACTGGAATTGGAATCCACAATTTGTCCCTGACGATTCACCAGGTACTTATAAAAATTCCATTTCGGTGCGGTATCCTGGCGCGCCACTTCTTTAAAAAATGGGTGCGCCTCAGCACCATTTACCGGCACGGTTGCCAGCATGGTGAAGCTGACGCCAAAGTTTTTGAAGCACACATCAGCGGCGGCGGCTTCGTCATCGGCTTCCTGGTTAAATGAATCGGACGAAACGCCAATCACCACCAAACCCTGATCTTTGTACTGCTGATGGATTTTCTCCAGGTCACCAAACTGCTTGGTAAAACCACAATGGCTGGCGGTATTCACCAGCAACACCGGGCGGCCCTGCACCAGGTCACACAGATTCAGAATCTTAGAACTGTGCAGCTGTTTCATTTCATGCTGAAAAATCGGTGGGCAATGGGCTGGTGCAACAGAATCAGGCGCACCAGGTTCAGCCACAGATTCAGCCTGAACGGCTAATGGGCCGGCTGCCGCCACCAGCAAAACCAGGCGCAGGATAGGACGAAAAAAAACGGGGAATTGTGCAGACAGCGTCATAAGCGGGGCTCCAGACCAGTGGATTACCCCGCTACTTTATACAAACCTTATACAAGAAGTAAACGCTTATTCCTGTGCTTCGCGCAGTGCTTCATCCAGCTCGCCGGGTTCGGCCAGCAGGGCCTCTTCTTTCAGGTTAGGGAAAACCACCAGCAGGGTTTCATCAGCAGTCAGGCCCTTGGTCCAGCGTTCCAGCCATTGCGCCAGCGGCACACTTTTCGGCTGACAATCAGCCCAGTCGCCGGTCGCCCATTCGGCGGCGTAATCCGGGTGTGGCCATACCGGCAGGCAGTTGTCGCCCTCGGACGTTAAGGTAACCCAGCCGTCGGCGTTGGCCAGACTCCAGATCTCACCATGCTCCGTGACTTTATCGACAAAGTGCTGAAAGCGCTGATGGTTGGACAGTTTCAGGGTTGCCAGATGCTCGCTGCGGCTGAGGGAGTAGCTCATGATAGACGCCAATAAAAAAGGGGCGGCCATTGTAAACGGCCACCCCCTGTCATGCCTACGGCGAATATCAGCGGACGAAAATCACTTTCAGCAGCAACAGCGCCGACAGCACCCACACCGCGCCCGACAGTTCGTGGGTTTTACCCGCCAGCACTTTCGCCAGTGCATAGGTGATAAAGCCCAGAGTAATACCGTGCGCAATGGAGAAGGTCAGCGGGGTCAGCAACAGCACCACGCCCACCGGCGCGGCTTCGGTCAGATCATCCCAGTTCACATCCTTCAGGGTGAACAGCATCAGAATGGACACATAAAAAATGGCACCGGCGGTCGCATAGGCCGGAATCATACCCGCCAGCGGGGCAAAGAGAATGCTCAGCAGGAACAGCACCCCCACCACCACGGCGGTTAAACCGGTACGGCCACCCGCGGCAACCCCGGCGGCACTTTCCACATAACTGGTGGTGGTGGAGGTACCCAGTACCGCACCGGCAACGGTGGCTGTGCTGTCGGCCATTAACGCCTGCTTCAGGCGCGGCACCTGACCATCTTCTTTGATCAGCCCGGCGCGCTGCGTTACCGCAATTAAGGTGCCGGAGGTGTCAAACAAATCCACAAACAGGAAGGCAAAGATCACGCTCAGCATCGCCACATCAAGGGCGGCGGCCAGATCCATTTGCATAAAGGTCGGCGCAATCGATGGCGGTGCCGAGACCACGCCGTGGTAATCCACTTTTCCCAGGGCAATGGCGGCTGCGGTCACCAGCAGAATCGCCAGCATTACCGCGCCGGGCACGTTGCGCTGCACAAAGGCAATCACCAGGAAAAAGCCCAGAATGGCCATGGCCGGACCAAACTGCGTCACATCCCCCAGGGTGACCAGTGTGGCCGGATGATCAATAATAATGCCGGCGTTTTTCAGCGCAATCAGCGCCAGAAAGGTACCGATACCGGCTGCAATGGCCTTTTTCAGCGTATCCGGAATGGCATTAATGGCCCACTCGCGCACCTTGAACAGGCTCAGCAGAATAAACAAACAGCCCGACAGGAATACCGCGCCCAGCGCCGCCTGCCAGGTGTAGCCCATGCCCAGTACCACGCCGTAGGTAAAGAAGGCATTCAGCCCCATACCCGGTGCCAGCGCCACCGGCAGATTGGCCCACAAGCCCATCACCAGACAGCCAATGGCGGCCGCCAGACAGGTGGCCACAAACACCGCACCGCGATCCATGCCGGCATCGGCCAACATGGCCGGATTAACGAAAATGATGTAAGCCATGGTCAGGTAGGTGGTAATGCCGGCGAGCACCTCAGTGCGCCAGTTGCTGCCGAAACGCGACAGCTGAAACAGCTTTTCCAGCATGGGAAGAACCTTTGTTGACGGGTTATGGGGGTCTTAACCGGCCAGTCAGCCGGGGGAGACTTTTTGTGGCCGGCGATTATAATGCCGGACCAGCGAATCCCCAAGAAAACCTGACCGGCTGATCAGCCATTGTTAACCATCGGCCTGCATGCCGGGTTCAACGCCAGCGGTCCCGACATCAAGAGACACCTATGAGCGCCTACCGCGACGAAATCAAAAACGCCATCCGTACTG
>JAEWQT010000341.1 GCA_023399105.1 Pseudomonadota bacterium
GTAATAACCGGTGCAGAATCAGACCGGCTTCAATGGTTTTACCCAGACCCACCTCATCGGCCAGCAAATCCGAGCATCTGATTGGGACATGCTGGTGGTTGATGAAGCGCACCATCTGCACTGGAACGAAGACGGCGAACAGGATGCCGCCTACGAACTGGTGGAAGAACTGTCCCTGCGCACGGCCGGCCTGCTGCTGTTAACCGCTACGCCGGAACAACTGGGTATTCAGGGCCACTTTGCCCGCCTGCGCCTGCTCGACCCGGAACGCTACCCGTCGCTGCCACAATTCATGGCTGAACAGCAGGCCTATGCGCCGGTTGCGGATCTGGCTGGCGTACTGGCGTCAGATCAGTCGCTGAGTAGTGAACAGCTGGCAACCCTGCTGCAATTACTGCCGGAAGAGGCCGACGCCAGCACCCTGAACGACAGCAGCGTGCGCGGCAAATTGCTGGAAACGCTGATTGACCGTCACGGCCCCGGCCGGGCGCTGTACCGCAACACCCGCCACGGCGTGGCGGGTTTCCCCAAGCGCCTGCCGCAGATTACCGAACTGCCAGCGCCGGATTCCGATGACCTGAACACTGGCCTGGAAGCGCTGCATCCGGAACTCGGCTTGCACAACTGGTGCGACAACGATCCGCGTTGTGAATGGCTGCTGCAGGTGCTGGCCACGACCGGCAAAGACAAAATTGTCCTGATCTGCCACGCCGCCCAGACCGTGCTGGACCTGGAACAGTGGTTGTGGGAAACCGCTGGTGTACAGGTGGCGGTATTCCATGAGCACATGGATCTGGTTGAGCGTGACCGCGCCGCCGCCTACTTTGCCGACCACGAACAGGGCGCGCGTATTCTGCTGTGCTCGGAAATCGGTTCCGAAGGCCGCAACTTCCAGTTTGCCCACGAACTGGTGCTGTTTGACCTGCCGTTTAACTGCGATTTAATCGAGCAGCGCATCGGCCGCCTGGATCGTATTGGCCAGAAACAGGACATCCGCATTCATATTCCGGCCTTTGCCGATCATGCCGCCGGGCGCTGGGCGCATATTCTGCACGACGGGCTGGATATTTTTACCCGTCCCAACCCGGCTGCCCAGCCGCTGCTGGAGCAGCACCGCGATGCCATTGAGCAGGCGCTGCTGAGCGGCGACGGCCTGGCGGAACTGATCAGCCTGCTGGCCAGTGAACGCGACGCCTTACTGGCACAACTGGAAGCCGGCCGCGACCGCCTGCTGGAATTGCATTCCTGTCACCCCAGCCGGGCGCGCAAGCTGGCCAAGGAAATGACCATTACCCATATCGAAGACGAAGCCGAACTGAACGATTTCCTCGAACTGTTCGCCGACGCCTTTGGTCTGGAGCTGATTGATCTGGGCGGCGACTGCATCACCATTGCCCCCGGCGACCACATGCTGGTGCCCGACCTGCCCCATTTGCCGGAAGATGGCTTTATGGCCACTACCCGTCGCGATGTGGCGCTGGCCCGTGACGATGTGCAATTTCTGAGCTGGGAACATCCCTTCGTCGATCAGGCGCTGGAGTTAATTACCAGCGGTCCGGCCGGCAACGCCGCCGCCGGCTACATCGATATGCACGATTTCCGCACTGGCGATTGCTACGTTGAGCTGCAGTTTGTGGCCCGCTGCCCGGCACCGAAAGCGCTGGCGGTCGAGCGTTACCTGCCGCCGAATGCCATGCATCTGATGATGACCCCGGGCGGTGATCTGAAAGTGAATGACGGCGAACTGCCGGCCTTTGTGTTGCCACTCAAGAAAGGCACCGCCCGTGGTCTGGTGGAACAGAAAGCCGCCACCACGCAGCCGCTGATTCACAAACTGGAAAAACTGGGCAGCGCCCAGCTGGGCAAAATGGTCGAGCGTGCATCGCATAAAGCCGAAGAAGCCTATGCCGAACGCCTGGCACGGTTGCACGCCCTGAGCCAACAAAACCCCAAACTGTCACCCCTGCTGGTGGCTGAGGTGAAAGCTGAACGCGACGCGGTGCTGGCGGCGATCAAAGAATCGCAACTGGTGCTGGACAGTGTGCGCTTGGTGTTCTGCGGCTAGTTGCCGCGCGGACAGCTTAACGGGAGACGGGAGACGCAAAACCAGCGTCCAACGTCTCCTGTCCAGTGCAGCGAGCGTTTTTCAGCTCACCCCCTCGGCGTCCGCATGGTAACAAACTCTTCGGCGGCGGTTGGGTGAATACCAATGGTGCTGTCGAACACGGCTTTGGTGGCACCGGCCTTAATGGCCACCGCCAGCCCCTGCACAATCTCCCCCGCTGCTTCGCCGACCATGTGTACGCCGAGCACTTTGTCGGTGCTGATCTGTACCACCAGTTTCATCAGCGTCCGTTCCGGCTGGCCGGTCATGGTGTGTCTCATTGGCCGGAAATCACTGACGAATACCTGCACATCGTTGGCGCCAAAGCGTTCCTGCGCCTGGGCTTCGGTTAAACCCACGGTGGCGATATTGGGCTGGCAGAAAACCGCCGTGGGGATATTGTCGTAACTGAGCGGCTGCTGGTCACCATCAAACCAGTGCGCCACCAGTTTCATCGCCTGCGCCAGCGCCACCGGGGTTAAGGCTGGCGTGCCAATCACATCGCCCAGCGCGTAGATGCCAGGAGCCGTGGTGCGGAACAGATGGTCGGTAACAATGGTGCCGTTGTCGCGTACCTGCACGCCGGCTGCGGCCAAACCCAGCCCATCGGTTAACGGCCGGCGGCCGGTGGCAAACATCACTGCATCACAGTGCAACGCTTCGCCACTGGTTAAGGAGCAGGTCAGGCTGCCGTCGATGTGCCGTTCAATGCTGCGGATATCGGTATGGGTGTGCAGCCGTACGCCCTTGTGCACGATCTGGGCG
>JAEWQT010000301.1 GCA_023399105.1 Pseudomonadota bacterium
GCGACATCCACCGCCACCTGCGACTGCAACCACCCCGCCAGCGCCAGCGTCAGGTGCACATCCTCCCAATAACGAAAGGGTTTATTACAGTGACGGTGAGCATCCGGGCTGAACAGCGCGGACACCGGCAGCCGGGTGTCGAAACTAACCGGAACATGCGGCAAATCGGGCAGGAAAGGTTGCGGATTAGCGGGCAGTATCGTCAGCTGTGAGGCATCCAGCCACAGCGCCAGCAGGTTTTCACCCGCCGCCGCCGGCCGCGCCACGATACAGACCCGGTCCAGCCCCTGCCCGGCCAGCATGACGTGGGATTTTTGTCCCTGCAGCCGGCCGCTGTCCGTATTAAAGGTGGTGTGCATCTGGCGCGGATCGCGCACGCCCCGTTCAGAAATGGCAAACGCTGCCCAGCAATCGGGCGGCAGTTGCTTATCCAGACAGCGCATGGCCGCCTGATAGCCTATAAAAAACGCCGTGCCCGGCGTATCGGCCTGTTGTCCGAGTTGCCAGGCCAGCTGCACGGTCGGCAGCTGCGTGAAAGCAGCGGCCAGCTGTTGGCGCAGCTGCGCCGGCTGAATGAGGCTGAGAACAACCATCACGGACAGGAAATCAGCGCGGGCCGATGGCGTTCTGCATCCGGTCGAGGCGAATATTCACGTCTTCCAGCTGCAGACGAATATCGGCCGCATCGGCACCGATGCCGGCTTTCTTCATGCGGGCAATTTCATTTTCCAGTGCCTGAATGGTTTCACCCTGCTGCACCAGACGCAATTCTGTGCCCGATAAGCTCACCAGCTGGGCCTCGGCTTTTTGCAGACGCTTTTTCAGCTCGGCTTCACGGCTCTGCGCGGCACTGTCGCTGCTGGCCAGTTGTTTTTTCTGCTGTTCCAGCGCCGCGCGCAGTTCTTTATCGGCTTTGCTAAGGTCGGTTTTCAGCCCGGCAATGGCTTTGCTGTTCATACCGATATCGGCGCGGTTACGTTTGTTGGCAAGATCCCAGAGTTTGCGGATTTCACTGTCGTGTTCTTTAACAATGGTTTTTAAGGCATCGACGGATAAGTTGGCGTTTTCACCGGTCACCGACAAACGTTCGTTCAGCACCTCAATATTCTGTGCCTGGCTGCGCAGTAATTTTTCGGCATTCAGCAGCTGTTGTTGCTGAGCCTGCAGCTGGGTGAATAACCAACCCGCCAGACCCGCCAGCAGCACGGCCAGAACCAGCGCGCTGATGGCCAGAGTTTGTGACGGTTTGGCACCGGCCGGCTGTTTGGCCGGGCTGCTGCCGGCGGCAGCACGGGCGGCGGCGGCTTTACGCGCCTGCAGTTGTTTCTGCCGCAGCGCAATATCTTCCTGCGACGGCTTCATGTCTGACAGGAGTGGTTCTTTATCCTTATCCATCTGGTGCCCCGTTATTGGTCATTATTATCAGCGCGCCAGTATAACGGCTTGCGACAGCAGCGAAAACGACCGCAGCCGAATAACCCGGACGGAATACCCCTACAAAGTGCGTGAATAGCACCTGCTGGGCCGCAGTGTTATGATTCAACACCGAATAAGCAGCACCGGGCACACCGGTGCCGTCAGTACAATGTACTCAGCAACCTTGATGGAGAGAGACCATGGCATTTGAATTACCTGCCCTGCCGTATGAAAAAAACGCTCTGGAGCCGCACATTTCTGCCGAAACTCTGGAATTCCACCACGGCAAGCACCACAACGCTTACGTAACCAACCTGAACAACCTGATTCCGGGTACCGAGTTTGAAGGCAAAACCCTGGAAGAGATCATCAAGACCTCTACCGGCGGTATCTTCAACAACGCGGCACAAATCTGGAACCACACCTTCTACTGGCACAGCCTGAGCCCGAACGGCGGTGGCGCTGCGACCGGTGCTGTGGGTGAAGCCATCAACAAAACCTGGGGTTCTTTCGAGAAATTCCAGGAAGAGTTCAACAAAATGGCCGTTGGCAACTTCGGTTCCAGCTGGACCTGGCTGGTGAAAAAAGCCGACGGCACCCTGGCCATCGTTAACACCTCTAACGCTGCTACCCCGATCACCGAAGCCGGCGTTACTCCGCTACTGACCGTAGACCTGTGGGAACACGCTTACTACATCGATTACCGTAACCTGCGTCCGAAGTACCTGGAAAACTTCTGGGCTCTGGCTAACTGGGAATTCGCCAACAAAAACTTCGCGGCTTAATTTCGCGTTGTGCTGTTGAATAAACCGGGCTTGTCCCGGTTTTTTTATTTCTGTAAAAAAGCCTGCTTTCCCAGCCTGAGGATCAGCCATGCAATTATTACTGGCGTCATCATCGTCTTACCGCCGTGAGTTATTAGGCCGGCTGCGCATTCCCTTTGACTGGGCGGCGCCGGATATTGATGAAAGCGCGTTGCCGGGCGAAGCACCGGCCGACTATGTGCAACGGTTAGCTCGTACAAAAGCCAAAGCCTTGCGCGCGCAATTTCCACAACACTGGATTATCGGCTCGGATCAGGCCTGTGTGATTAACGGTAACATCACCAGCAAACCCGGCACGGTTGAAAATGCCATAGCGCAGCTGCAGCAGTGCAGCGGTAAAACCGTGCAGTTTTTTACTGGCCTGTGCTTACTGGCGCCGGATGGCCAGGAATATTGCCTGATGGAACCCTTTGCCGTGCAGTTCCGCGATCTGAGTGACGCGGAAATCCGCCGTTATGTGGCACTGGAACAACCGCTGGACTGCGCCGGCAGTTTTAAAGTGGAAGGGCTGGGCATTAATTTATTTACCGGATTGCACGGGCGCGATCCCAACAGCCTGATTGGCCTGCCGTTAATCGGCCTGCTGGAATTGCTGCGCGCTGCAGGGTTTGAGCCGCTGCAGCTGGCTGGATAAAAAATGGCTGACTTACCGGGTAACCGGTAAGCCTTTGAACAGGTCGGTTACCGTGGTGTCATTGCTGGTACCGATTTTATCGGACACGGTAAATTCCCAGATGCCGTTGAATTTTTCGGTGGTGATATCGCGGGAAACACCGCTGTTATTCACAATGGTGGGGCGTAAAAATACCATCAGGTTACTTTTTACCTGAGTAACGGATTTCGATTTAAACAACCAGCCCAGCAGCGGAATATCGCCCAGCAGCGGCACTTTACTTTCTACTTCGCGCATATCGTCACGAATCAGACCACCCAGTACGATGGTTTCTTCGTTATCAGCCAGAATCATGGTTTTTAATGAGCGTTTGTTGGTAATTAAATCGGCGCTGCCGGCCACCGTGGTTTGCGCCACCGATTCCGCTTTGGCCTCAACCTCCAGACGAATGGCGGTGCCATCGTGAATGTGGGGCTTAACTTTTAAGGTAATACCCACATCCTGACGCTGAATGGTGGTAAAGGGGTTGGTGTTGGTGCTGGACGCCGTAGAGCCGGTTAAAAACGGTACGTTCTGGCCCACAATAATTTCCGCTTCCTGGTTATCCAGCGTCATGATGCTGGGCGTCGACAGCAAATTGGTATTGGTGTTGCTGGAAAGCGCCTGCATGATTAAGCCAAATTCCGGCTGGCCGTTGGACTCACTGTAACCACCCAGCGTCAGACCACTGCCAATCGCAGCGGCGGCATTACCACTGGCAATACTGCCGGCAATACTGCTGAGCGACGGACCGGCATTGGAAAAACTGGTACCACCCACAGGTTTATCCAAATCACCCGCTACCCACTGAAAACCCAGGGCATCGCTGATATCACCGGTCACCTCGACAATGGCCGATTCAATTAATACCTGCGCCCGGCGCACATCCAGCGCCGATACCAGTTCTTCAATTTCTTTCATCAGCGACGGTTCGGCCCGCACCACCAGTGCGTTCAGTTCTTCGTCGGCATGAATGCCGGCTTTGCCCTTGGCCTGGTTGTCTTTATCGCCGGCCGGAGCATCGGATAATAAACCTTTCAGCAGTTCCGCCAGCTTTTTCGCATCGGCGTATTGCAGCCGAATGACCCGTGCACTGCCGGTAAAATAAGAGGGCTGATCCAGGTCTTCGATCAGTTTGCGGATACGCTCACGGGCGCTTTTTTCGCCTTTGATAATTAACCGGTTGCTGCGCTCATCGGCCACCACACGAATGGAACCGGCGGTGTTTTCGTTAGCGCCGGCGGCATTGCCCTGCGACACCTTAGCCGGGTCGAGGTTTTGCAGCATGGTCACCACGTTGCCGACCCAGGCTTCTTTCAGCTGGATGACTTCCAGCTCTTCACTGCCGGAGCGGTCGAGGCGGTCAATAATTTGTTCAATGCGGAAAATATTGTTGGCATGGTCGGAAATGATTAAAG
>JAEWQT010000306.1 GCA_023399105.1 Pseudomonadota bacterium
CCGTTGATATTGGCCAGCAGGAAGCGACAGGTATTACGCACACGCCGGTAAGCGTCAGCGTTACGTTTCAGAATTTCGTTGGAGACGGTCATTTCACCGCTGTAGTCGGTGTCGGCCACCCACCAGCGCAGAATATCGGCGCCCAACTCGTTGATCACTTTCTGCGGCTCAACGGTATTGCCGAGGGATTTCGACATTTTGCGGCCCTGTGCATCCACGGTAAAACCGTGAGTCAGCACAGTGTGATACGGCGCGGTGCCATAAGCGGCGACGCTGGTTAACAGCGAGCTCTGGAACCAGCCACGGTGCTGGTCAGAACCTTCCAGATACATGGCGGCCGGGAAGCCCAGCGCATCGCGCTGGCGCAATACCGCACTGTGCGTCACGCCGGAGTCGAACCACACATCCAGGGTATCGGTCACTTTCACATAGTTGGCGGCGTCAGCCCCCAGCAGTTCGGCAGCGTCCAGATCAAACCAGGCATCAATGCCCTGCTGTTCCACTTTTTTCGCCACCTGCTCAATTAATGCCGGGGTATCCGGGTGCAGCGCGCTGGTGGCTTTGTGCACGAACAATGCAATGGGCACGCCCCAGGTACGCTGACGGGAAATACACCAGTCGGGACGGTCGGTCATCATGCCTTCAATACGGGCTTTACCCCAGCCCGGTCGCCATTCAACGCTGTGCTCAACTTCGTGCATCGCCTGCTGCAGCAAACCGGCCTGATGCATGCTGATAAACCACTGCGGCGTGGCGCGGAAAATAATCGGTGTTTTATGGCGCCAGCAGTGCGGGTAACTGTGGGTAATGTTTTCTTTTTTCAGCAGCGCATTGTGTTCTGCCAGCAAACCCAGCACGCGGAAATTGCCTTTATCGGCAGTGCTTAAACCGCTGAGCTCCAGCGCGTCCAGAGCGGCATTGCTGATGAATTTACCGCTGCCATCCACCAGCATTTCGGCGGCTTTAATACCGTAATGTTCGGATACCACATAGTCGTCGGCACCGTGCATCGGCGCGGTGTGTACGGCCCCGGTACCGGAATCGGCGGTCACATGCTCACCGGTAATGACCGGGACAAATTTATGCCCGCCACTGACGGCCGGCATAAAGGGATGCTGCACCACAAAGGGCGCGTGTTCCTGACCGCTGAGCTGGCCAAACGCCGCCCCCTGAGCCGTTCCCACCACCTGATAGGCGTCGGCGGCAATGCCATAACGCTGCATGGCGCTGGCCACCAGATCGCTGGCCAGCAGCAGAATTTCATCGGCTTCCTGCAGCCACACCAGCGAGTATTCCAGCGTCGGGTGGACCGACACCGCTTCGTTGGCTGGCAGCGTCCAGGGCGTGGTGGTCCAGATCACAATGCTCACCGGCTTGCTGGCCAGTGCCGCATCGGCGGCAAATTTTTCCAGCAGCGCTTCAGGCGCAGCAAAGGGGAATTTCACATCAATAGCGATGGATTTTTTATCCTGATATTCCACTTCCGCTTCAGCCAGGGCTGAGCCGCAATCGGAACACCAGTTCACCGGTTTAAAGCCTTTGTGCAGATGACCGTTGGCAATGATTTTGCCCAGCGTGCGGATAATGTCGGCTTCAAAATTAAAGTTCATGGTCAGGTAGGGATTTTCCCAGTCACCCAGCACCATTAAACGTTTGAAATCACGGCGCTGACCATCCACCTGACCGGCGGCGTATTCGCGGCAATGCTTGCGGAATTCACTGGCGCTGACTTTATCGCCCACTTTGCCCACCAGCTCTTCTACTTTCAGCTCGATTGGCAGGCCATGGCAATCCCAGCCCGGCACATAGGGAGAATCTTTACCACTCATGGTCTGGGATTTAACGATCATGTCTTTCAGAATTTTGTTAACCGCATGGCCAATATGAATATTGCCGTTGGCATAGGGCGGGCCATCGTGCAGCACAAAACGGTCACGGCCGGCACGGGCGTTACGGATTTTCTGGTACAGGCCCATCTCTTCCCAGCGCGCCAGCATGGCCGGCTCACGCTGCGCCAGATTGCCCCGCATCGGGAATTCGGTATCGGGCAGGTTCAGCGTCGCTTTGTACTGGCTTTCCACTTTATCGTTCATAGCTGAGTCACTTTTCTGAAAGTCGTTATTCGGTTAATGGCCGGCCACAGCGCGGGCGGCAAAATACTGTCGGGCCGCCTGTTTATCGGCCGCAATGGCCTGCTGTAATTCCGCCAGGCCTGCAAATTTTTGTTCTTCACGGAGTTTGTGCACAAACTCCACCGTCAGGTGGCGGTGGTAAAGATTGCCGCTGAAATCGAACAGATGCACTTCCAGCGAAGGTTCCGGCACCCCGGCCACCGTGGGCTTGATACCGCAGTTGGCAACACCGCTAAAGCGGCGCCCGCTTTCCTCTTCGGTCACCTGCACCGCAAAGACACCGGTTAAGGGTAACTGGCGGCGGTTAACCATCACATTGGCGGTGGGCGTATCCAGCTGGCGACCCAGCTGACGGCCAAAAGCCACCCGCCCCGACATCCGGTACGGCCGCCCCAGCAGGTGCGCCACCCGGCTGAGATTATTAGCCGAAAGTTCGGTACGCACGCGGGTACTGCTGACCCGCTCACTGTCGAGCTCCAGCGTGGGCGAATCCTGCACCTGAAAACCATGTTGGTGGCCGGCAGCTGCCAGCGCGCGGTAATCACCACTGCGGTCACAGCCAAAGCGGAAATCATCACCGACAATCAGGTGCTTAACCCGTAACGCCTGCAGCAGAATCTGTTCGATAAAGGCCTGCGCCGGCATCGACCGCAGCGCCTGATTGAAAGGCAGACACAACACATAATCGACATGATGGCTGGCCAGATCCTGCAGCTTTTCGCGTAAATTGGCTAACCGGGCCGGCGCCGCCTGCGGGGCAAAAAACTCTTTCGGCTGCGGTTCAAACAGCATCACCAGAGTGGGCACGCCCTGCGCCACTGCAACCTCTTTCAGCGCCCGCAAAATCGCCTGATGACCCAGGTGCAGACCATCGAAATTACCGATGGTTGCCGCACAACCGCGGAAGTCTGCCGGAATGTTATGGAGCCCACGCAATAGGCGCATCAGCCTTGTCTACCTGCCATTTGAAAGGGCGGAATTATAGCCAACCTGCCGCTTCGGTAACAGCCATTTACCCGGCCGGCCACAGGATAACCGGGATACTCAGAACACTTCACCGCGCAAATGGCGCAGACGCAGCCCCGCCGCCACCAGTACCCCGGCATACAGCGCCACACTGCTGACCACCAGCACGGTCATCCAGCCGGCCCGCTGCACCGCACTCCAGTCCAGCCATTGCGTGGCCGGCCCCATCAATACCAGCATCAGCACCAGCAAAACACTGTTGGCCAGCAAAGCAGTCAGCAGAAACTTCGGCCAGCCGTTCTGGTGCTCATAAGCACCAGCCTTGCGTAACCCACGGTACAGCATATAGGCATTGAAATAAGCCGACAGTGAGGTGGCCAGCGCCAGGCCGGCATGGGCAAAGGGAAATACCAGAATCAGGTTCAACACCATGTTCACCACCATGGCCTGAATGCCGATTTTGACTGGGGTTTTGGTATCCTGGCGGGCATAAAACCCCGGTGCCAGCACTTTAATCAGCATGAAAGCCAGCAAGCCGGCGCCGTAAGCCTGTAAACTCAGGCTCATCTGCGCCACGTCATAGGCGGTGATTTCGCCGTAATAAAAAATGGTCGCCATTAAGGGCGTGGCCAGCACCATCAGCGCCAAGGATGCCGGCAAGGCAATCAGCAGCACCAGCCGCACCGCCCAATCCAGTGTGCGGGAAAAACCGTCCTGCTCCTGCGCCGCATGACGGCCCGACAACGCCGGCAGAATCACCACGCCAATGGCGATGGCAAAAACACCCAAGGGCAAATTATTGAGACGGTCGGAGTAATACAGCCAACTGACCGAACCGGGTTCCAGAAAAGACGCCAGCAAGGTATCCAGCAGCAGATTGATCTGACTGACTGACACCCCGAACAACGCCGGCACCATCAGCCCGCCAATACGGCGCACCCCCTCATC
>JAEWQT010000001.1 GCA_023399105.1 Pseudomonadota bacterium
AACTTTCGTCAGCGGACAAGGCAGCTGGTTGATTGACACCGAAGGCCGACGTTATCTGGATGCACTCAGCGGTATTGCCGTCTGTGGTCTGGGCCACGCCCATCCGGCCGTCACCGATGCGCTGTGCAAACAAGCTGGTCAGCTTATCCACACCTCCAACCTCTACAGCGTCGAGCGCCAGCAAGCTCTGGCCGAAGCACTGGTGCGGGTGTCTGGCATGGATAACGTGTTCTTCTCCAATTCCGGTGCAGAAGCGAACGAAGCGGCGATTAAAATTGCGCGTAAATATGGCCATGACCGCGGCATCCACGAGCCAGTGATTATTGTCATGACCAAGGCATTCCATGGCCGCACCATGGGCACGTTAACGGCAACCGGTAATACCAAGGTGCAGGAAGGGTTTGGCCCGCTGCTGAACGGTTTTATCCGTGTACCTTATCTGAACATTGAGGCCATCCGCGCCGTGGTCGCCGCCAATCCGAATGTGGTGGCCGTGATGCTGGAACCGGTGCAAGGTGAAGGTGGTCTGGCCACCGCACCGGCTGATTACCTGCAAGCCGTGCGTGACCTCTGTACCGACAAGCAACTACTGCTGATCTTTGACGAAGTGCAAACCGGTAACGGCCGCACCGGCAAATATTTCTGCTATCAGCATTTCGGTTTTATGCCCGATGTTGTAACCACCGCCAAAGGCCTGGGCAATGGTGTACCTATTGGTGCCTGCCTGGCCCGTAGCGCGGCTGCAGAAGTACTGAAACCTGGTAATCATGGCTCGACTTACGGCGGCAATCCGCTGGCCTGTGCTGCGGCGCTGGCCGTGGTTGAAACCATTGAACAGGAAGACTTATGCGGTAACGCCCAGCGTATGGGGGATTACCTGCGCCAGGGCTTCCGTGAGCGTCTGCAGGGCAATCCGGTGCTGCAGGAAATCCGTGGCCATGGCCTGATGATTGGCCTGGTCCTGAATCAGGACTGTCCGGCGCTGATGGCGACGGCACTGGAACAAGGATTATTGCTCAACGTTACCTCCGGCAACGTGATCCGCTTATTGCCGCCGCTGAATCTGAGCCAGTCTGAGGCTGATCAGATTCTTGATAAAGTCACTGCCCTCATTCTGGCACTCAACTGAGTGCCAGACGCAGTAAGGACCTGAACTGTGAGACATTTTTTAACCTTAATGGATTTCTCTGCCGATGAGCTCAACTGGGTGATCGAACGCGCCATTGAGCTGAAGCAGATGCATAAACGTGGCGATATTTATGAGCCACTGCGTAACCGGGTGCTGGGCATGGTGTTTGAAAAAGCCTCGACCCGCACCCGGGTATCCTTTGAAGCCGGCATGGCACAACTCGGCGGCCATGCCATTTTCTTATCGCCACGCGACACTCAGCTGGGTCGCGGCGAGCCCATCGAAGACAGTGCGCGGGTGTTATCGCGCATGGTTGATGTGGTCATGATCCGTACCTTCAAGCATGAGATGATCGAGCGCTTTGCCGCCCATTCTGCCGTGCCGGTTATTAACGCCTTAACCGACGATTACCATCCCTGCCAGCTGCTGGCTGATATGCAGACGTTCCGAGAGCACCGCGGCGCCATCAAAGGCAAAACCGTGGTCTGGATCGGCGACGGCAACAATATGTGCCACTCCTATATCAATGCCGCCATGCAATTTGATTTTCACCTGCGTATTGCCAGCCCGGAAGGCTTTGAGCCGGATCCGGCACTGGTTGCGGAAGCCGGTGATCGGGTAACCCTGCTGCGCGATCCCCAAGAAGCGGTTCAGGGTGCGCACCTGATTGCCACCGATGTCTGGGCCTCCATGGGCCAGGAGAGTGAGCGGGAGGAACGTATCCGCCATTTCCGTCCGTATCAGGTATCACCGGCGCTGCTGGATATGGCCGACAAAGAGGTGGTGTTTATGCACTGTCTGCCAGCCCATCGTGGTGAAGAAGTCAGCCACGACCTGCTTGATGATCCACGCTGCATCGCCTGGGATGAAGCCGAAAATCGCCTGCACGTACAAAAAGCGCTGTTGGAATTCCTGCTCTGTCAGGAAGACTGAAACACTGTGCCTGCAGCCTCGGTGCTGCAGGCCATCCCTTCCCGCTCCGACGGCTCATCCAGCGGTAACTGCACCGGCGCCAGACCGGCCACAATACGATTGCGGCCATTGCCCTTTGCCTCGTACAACAACATATCCGCACGATTCAGCATGCTCTCCGCATTTTCACCGTTGCTGTATTCCGCTACCCCGACAGAAACCGTCAGCGGTAAATTCCAGGCTGAAAAACGCTGACTGCGGATCTGCTGGCAAACCCGCTGCAAACTGTGTCTGGCAGCCTCCAGCGTTTGCCCATTCAACAACAGCACAAATTCCTCACCACCATAACGCGCCACCACATCCACCTGCCGTACCGACTTTCGCAGGAGCTGTGCCAGCTCTGCCAGAACCTGATCACCGGCGCTATGACCGTACTGATCGTTAATGGGCTTGAAATGATCAATATCGATAAAGGCCAGCGCAAACGGCAGCGCCTCACGGTTTGCCAGGGCTTGCTGCTGCTCCAGCATCTGCAGCAGGTAACGGCGGTTATAGAGGCCAGTCAGCTCATCCGTAACAGCCAGTTCTTCAATACGCTGCATCGCCCGGCGTAACTCCTGGTTTTTACGCCGGTACGCCGCCCGCAACACCGCCACCTCGCGTCCCAGAACTGCGTAAGTCAGCAAACTCAGTAACAGCGTCATCGCCAGCAGCAGCTCTGTCGACCAGCTCCAGTGGTGCGGCTGCTGCCAGTGCAATAACAGCATCACCAGGCTGTAGGTGACCACAGTGTACAAAGCCAGCAACACAAAGCCCTTCCAGGTCAGGCGGAAAATTCCGTACGGCATAATGGTCAGGTAGGTCATCAGCACGAGCGTATGATTTTCCGGCGCGACTGCCAGTGAAGCCGAAATAAAGGTAATGCCCCAGGCAAGAAAAATCAGCGTCATGCTCGGATCACGGTAATGGCGGCTGCGGCCATCCACCAGCCAGTACAGCATCGCCAGTTGCACCAGCCAATACACCAGACTCATACCATACAGAGCATCCGGCCGGGGATCAGGGCTTTGCCAGTGATAGCTGAGAATAAACAACAGGTTGAATAACAAAGCACAGATGCTGGCCAGCCCGTGACGACGGAGAATATCCCGCTGCAGTGATGTCATGGCGTCCTACCTCATCCTGTTATTTATTATGATTATA
>JAEWQT010000098.1 GCA_023399105.1 Pseudomonadota bacterium
GTATTCTGGCGGCATTCCCTGAATACCTGAAAGAGGATCAGCGCATTGCCGATGCGCTGGCGGAACTGGGTGAGCTGGCTAATAAGCCTGAAGCCAACATTATTAAACTGCCAAACATCAGCGCCTCTGTGCCGCAGATGAAAGCGGCTATTAAAGAACTGCAGGACAGCGGTTTTAACATTCCGCGTTACCTGGAAGAGCCGAAAACCGAAGAAGACCGCGAAGCCCGTCGTCGTTATGACAAAATCAAAGGCAGTGCGGTAAACCCGGTGCTGCGTGAAGGTAACTCCGACCGTCGTGCGCCAGCCTCGGTTAAGCAATATGCCCGCAAGAACCCGCATTCCATGGGTGAGTGGAGCAAAGATTCAAAATCCCACGTTGCGCACATGACCGAAGGTGACTTTTACGGCAGTGAAAAATCCGTCACCGTGCCGGCCGCTACTGCAGTCAGCATTGAGCTGTTTGATGCTGCAGGTCAGCGCACCGTATTGAAAGAAAAAACCAGCCTGCTGGCCGGTGAAATCATCGATGCTTCGGTCATGAGCCGCAATGCGCTGCGTAAATTCTTCGCCCAGGCGATGGATGATGCCAAAGCTCAGGGCGTGCTGCTGTCGGTGCACCTGAAAGCCACCATGATGAAAGTGTCTGATCCGATTATTTTCGGTCATGCCGTGTCGGTGTTCTTTGACGATGTGTTTACCAAGCACGCCGATAAGATCAAGGCGATTAATTTCAAAGCGAACAACGGCATTGCCGATCTGTACACCCGTCTGGAGCGCCTGTCGCCGGAAGACCGTAAAGCCGTAGAGGCGGATATGGAAGCCTGCTTCGCCAAGCGTCCGGCGCTGGGCATGGTGAACTCTGATAAAGGGATTACCAACCTGCATTACCCTAATGACGTGATTGTTGATGCGTCTATGCCGGCGGTGATCCGTGCTTCCGGTAAGTTCTGGGGTGCTGATGGTGGCCTGTACGACACCAAGGCTGTGATTCCGGATCGTTGCTACGCCGGTGTGTATCAGGAAACCATTCAGTTCTGTAAAGAAAACGGCGCCTTTGATCCGCGTACCATGGGCAGCGTACCGAACGTCGGCCTGATGGCTCAGAAAGCTGAAGAATATGGTTCGCACGATAAAACTTTTGAAATCCCGACTGCAGGTACTGTGAAGGTTATTGATGCCAGCGGTGCGGTGCTGCTTGAGCATGCCGTAGAAGAGGGCGATATCTGGCGTATGTGCCAGACCAAGGATGCTCCGATTCAGGATTGGGTAAAACTGGCTGTGAATCGTGCCCGTCTGAGCAATACTCCGGCCGTTTTCTGGCTGGATAAGAACCGCGCTCACGATGCGCAGGTGATCGCCAAGGTAGAAAAATACCTGCAGGATCATGACACCAGTGGTCTGGATATCCAGATCATGACGCCGGAAGCGGCAACCCGTCATACTCTGCAGCGCATGAAAGATGGTAAAGACACCATCTCGGTAACCGGTAACGTACTGCGTGATTACCTGACCGACCTGTTCCCGATTCTGGAACTGGGCACCAGTGCCAAGATGCTGTCGATCGTACCGCTGATGGCCGGTGGTGGTCTGTTTGAAACCGGTGCGGGTGGTTCGGCGCCCAAGCACGTTCAGCAGTTGCTGGAAGAAGACTTCCTGCGCTGGGATTCACTGGGTGAATACATGGCGTTGTCCGCGTCGCTGGAGCATTTGTCTCAGGTAACCAATAACACCCGTGCGCAGATTCTGGCCGAGACTCTGGATATTGCGACCGGTAAAGTGTTGGATAACAACAAGTCACCTGGCCGTAAGCTGGGTGATTTGGATAACCGTGCTGGTCACTTCTATCTGGCGTTGTACTGGGCTGAAGCATTGACAGCTCAGAACAAAGACGCTGGCTTGCAGGCTTGTTTTGCGCCGCTGGCCGCTGCGTTGCAACAGAATGAGCAGGCAATTATTCAGGAGCTGATGGCCGTTCAGGGTCATGCTGTTGAAATCGGCGGCTATTACCGTCCGGATCCTGTTAAAGCCGCCGCCGTTATGCGTCCGAGCAAGACTCTGAATGGTCTGATTGATCAGCATCGTTGCTGATTGCTGAATACCGCTTTGCAGCAACAAAAAGCCCGGTCAGTTTTCACTGATCGGGCTTTTTGTTATGGATTTTCAGCGCATGAACTCTGTGACGGCGTAATCAGAGTTGCGGTGTACTGTCCAGCGCACGGATATTGATGGCGTGCGTACCTTTCTCGCCGGGCCTGGTATCAAATTGCACCGTCTGACCAGCCTTAAGGGTGCGGTAGCCATCCATCTGAATGGTGGAGTAGTGTGCGAATAAATCTTCATTGCTGTCATCGGCCAGGATAAAACCGTAACCTTTGGCATTATTGAACCACTTTACTTTCCCTGTTTTCATACGGATAACCTCCATTAACTACGTATCTGCACAACAGAGCGAACAGTTCGTCTCTGTAAACGGGTTAATCCGTAACCTACGCTTAGAAAAAGACAGCGTCAAGCGCTGCCCCCTAACATTGGCCGGTTGTGTCAATGGTTTTTTTGTAACGGTTTTGTCATTTGCCCTCTTTGGTTACAGGGTGGAGCCTCTGCGCGGTGGCAGGTATCATGCAAACATCTTTTTATTCTGTTGGTTCCTTATGCGTCAGCACTCCAAAACTCAACTAGACTTGCATTACAGCGCCAGTGATAACGAGCAGGACGGTGGTCTGGCTCTGGATACTGCCAAGCCTGAGCTGAAGCGTCCTTCTATGTATGCTGTGGTGATGCTGAATGATGACTACACGCCGATGGAGTTTGTCGTTGAGGTGTTGCAGGGATATTTTGGCAAAACCCCTGAGCAGGCCACCCGCATTATGTTGGCTGTGCACC
>JAEWQT010000119.1 GCA_023399105.1 Pseudomonadota bacterium
AAACGCAGATTGTCGTTGATCTGAAGGCTGGTGCCTACACGACTCACATCGACAGTAAAGGTTTGACCGGTGTAGTTTTTACCAGCGTTTTGTTCTGGATTTTTATTAAATTGAGACAGGTTCAGGGTATTACCATAGGTCGTTTCCAGCCAGGAGCGTTCCTTACCGGCACGGATCTCAACCCCAGACATGGGAAACAGCTTTAAATCCGCTGCTACGTTGTTGCTATCGGAATCATCTTTTTCGCCGGTAATGTCCTGGTCGCGGAAACCGTCACTGCGCCCGTTTTCGGCGAGCAGCTGCAGGGTAAATTGCTCTTCGGTAATGCCGGCGCTGACGCTGGTCGATGAATAACCGTGGCTGCCGGCGGCAATATTCAGTGCGCCACCGGTCTGGTCTTTGGTCACAATATTAATAATGCCGGCCATGGCACCATCACCTTGCGCCACCGAGCCGCTGCCTTTAATAATTTCAATCCGTTCAATGCTTAATAATGGCA
Source organism: Pseudomonadota bacterium (assembly GCA_023399105.1). Classification (GTDB taxonomy): domain Bacteria; phylum Pseudomonadota; class Gammaproteobacteria; order Pseudomonadales; family Oceanobacteraceae; genus Venatoribacter. Next base: position 500 of record JAEWQT010000119.1, read on the forward strand.
CGCTGCTGAGCAGCTGCGGTACGGTGTCGACGTTATTCAGGCGGCGACCATTTACCGTTACTACGATATTCTGATAGCCAGAGTCAACACCATAACCACGCATATCCAGTAATTGTGCAAAGGGGTTGCCGTACGAGGGTAAGACGGTCACAGAGCTGTAGCGATTCAGGTAATCGTACAGGTCAATGGCACCGGAACGGGTAATGTTATCGGCATGATGAATTTCCGCAGCATAAGTGGCCAGCATATCGGGCTGAGCGATGCGGTTACCGGTTACCACCACCGGTGCCAATTCAGTATTTTCTGTGCTGGCAGAATGGGATGTTGCAGCGATAAAAATGCTGCTCAAGGACAGCAAAAGAGAGATTTTTTTCATAGTAATCCGAATGGTAAAAAGACCAATCGGCGGATTCAGGAGGGAGCGGGCAGCAAAAAATTACCCGGCACCCGCATCGCCCACCGCAATACGTTGCTTGGGGAGCCTCTGAATAACTCTGCACGAGTCTTTCCGGGCTGTAGAGCAAGGCGGCAAACGCCGAGAATGGCGAGCCCTTTTCAAGTTCGCCAACGTCGCTATACGGTCCGGAAAGCCGCGCCCTACGGGGATGGAAGGAAAGCCCCGACTCGGTGTCGCCGGGTTTTGCCAGAACCCGCGATGCCTGCAACCCGGCTTCGTGATTCAGAACTTTCCTGCCATCCAGAGCGGGCACTGAGTTATTCAGAGGCTCCCTGGATTTTTCAGGCCGGTCTCCGGGCTGACAACCTGATTCCGGGCTTACGCCGGAACCGCTGCTAACGCCTTCCCATACTTTATTAAGCACAGTGGCATCTGGTTAGCAGTGCGGTTGATCACCGTTGCGGGGGCAGCGCTGGATTGGCCTTGTGGCGCACCAGTCTTCCCGTTTAACTTGCTCCGCAAAAAGGGAACAAGCACCTGAAGCCGCGCAGGGTAATGGCAGGGGATAACAGGGTCAAGGGCAGGGGAAATAATACTGCTGAAATTTCCGCATGCAGATCACGCGGAAATTTCATGCAGCTGCTGGTACAACGCCGTGGTTAATGGCAGGGCATAATTTTTTTCAGCCGCGATCTGTAATAAATACCCACATATATAGGGTAATTCGGTTGGCCGTTTATGCAGCACGTCCTGCAGTGTGGATGACTGATTGGCGGCGGTCGCGGCGGCCACTTGCTGCATCCGCTCAACCAGCCCGGCGGCTTCCGGCCAGCCTAAACAGGCATACAACCCGGCAATTTCCATGCTGAGCGCGTCCAGCTGCTGCCGGTAAAGCGGGTTCTGCAGTAATTCACCATTGTGGCAGCGCAATTGTGCGGTCAGCGGATTAATCACCGCGTTAATGGCCAGCTTGGTACGCAGCTGGCTGGCAATATCATTCACTATGCGGGTATGAGGTGGCGTAACCACCATCTGGCCGGAACCCGGTGTTTCTGTGCCCCAGCGGCCAATCAGGTTGTCGCCCTGGCCGGCATACACTACGCGGTCGTCCGCGCGGTAAGCGCCTTCGGTGCTCATACCGGCCCATAGCTGGCAGGGCAGTTGTTGTTCTTGCAGCCAGTCGGCCAGCTGTTGTTGCTGCCCCATGCCGTTCTGCACTAACAGAATATTCTTCACCGCTGTTAAATGGTTGCGCCAGGGAGTCAGTGCCGTCTGGGTGGCTGCGGCTTTGGTACAGATCACCAGCCAGTCCAGCGCTTCACCTTGCCAGCAGGGCAGTGTCTGTTGCCAGAGTTGTTGCTGTACCTGCACTTTCAGGTTGCACGCGCTGTGCTGATCACGGGGCAGAGCGACCAGCGGCAGGTCACGCCAATGCCAGGCCAGCACCGAGCCGAGCGAGCCAAGACCAAGAATGCCGATGCGGAGCGGGGGCTGGGTCATCAGAAGGGGTTTACCGGGTGCAGAATAAAAAAACGGGCCTGTGGAATAAATAACAGGCCCGTCGTCTGGCTCAGGCTTCCGCGCTGCTGTAAGCCGGTGCAGGTTGCCAGCGGCGTAACAGTTGGCTGCGGACGTTGTCGGTATGGTCAGCCGGTAAATTACGCAACCAGAGTTCCAGCCGTACTTCGTCTTCATCAACGCGCTTGGCCAGCTCATCCAGCGCCACGCCCCGTTCGCGCAGTAACCACACCACCAGCGGCATTAAATGGTGGAAACGACGGCGCTGGGTCGGGTCACGCAGGTCGGCAACGCTTAAGCCAAACTGTTCGGCCACCAGCTGACAGGCATCGGCGAACAGGCGGTTAACGTCGTCCTTGGTGTAGGCCGACTGCACCAGGGCTTCCTGTTTCAGATAGCGGCTGATAAAGGCGTCACGGGCCAGGGCCTGATAAAGCGGATGGTTACCGTGGCGCAGATCGAGTTTTTCCCCCACCGGTTGCTGCATAACCGCTTCGTAATGCTGGCTGCGGTTGCGGCGGCTGTGGGCCAACAAGTTCAGCATGGACTCGGTATCAATCCAGGCCGGCGGCTGGGGTTCGCGGTACCAGCGGTCGCTGCTCCAGGGCCACAGGCTGGCATCGGCGACTTTGCCGCTGTAACGCGGCCAGTCATGCAGTTGCAATACCAGCGGCGCCAGATAGGCCTGTTCATCCACTAACAGTACGGTGCTTTGTTCCGCCAGAACCTGACGGCGCTTATTCCAGCAGCGTTCGTGCAGGGTATCGAAGGCCGTGTGGATATCGTCCATCACTTCGCTCCAGTCGCGCTGGCAGCGCAGCACCAACCGGACCGAGTGGCTGTCGAATACATAGGCCAGCAGGCGAGTGCCGGGCAGGGTGGCCAGAGCTTTCAGCGCGTATTCGTATTCAAATACCGACTGAAAAATGGCTTGTTCTTTCGCTCCGGTCAGCGCGAAGTAGTACACTCCGGCTCCGTGCAGGGTCATTTTGGTTTCCATGACAATAATCTAGCTGACTTTGTTATAAGTTCCAGCGCCGGCAGGCTTGCCCGGGTTGGCTGCACAGGGGTTAGAATACGCGCTTTTGCTGAGGAGTGAAGCAATGCCTTCTTTTGATGTGGTTTCTGAAGTTGATAAACACGAAGCCCGTAACGCCGTAGAACAGGCCAGCCGCGAGCTGAGTACCCGCTTTGATTTCCGCGGGGTGGACGCCAGTTTCGAGCAGAACGATCTGGAAGTAACCATGACTGCTAACCATGAGTTCCAGATCGAGCAGATGAAATCCATGCTCACCGGCGCCATGACCAAGCGTGGCATTAAGGTGAACTGCCTGGAATACAGCAAGCCGGAAGGCACCGGTAAGCTGGTGCGGGTAAAAGCGAAAATGCGCCAGGGCATCGACAGCGACCTGGCCCGTAAAATGGTGAAGCTGATCAAAGACAGCAAGCTGAAAGTGCAGGTGCAGGTGCAGGGCGATACCTTGCGCGTACAGGGCAAAAGCCGGGACGATCTGCAGGGTGCCATGCAACTGCTGCGTACCGATGAAAGCATTGATATGCCGCTGGCGTTCAAGAACTTCAAAGATTGAACGTCTACCCGCCACTGCCACCGGCGCTGCTGCGCTGGTGGACTGATGTCCGGCGCATTTATCTGCGCAAACCGGTGCTGGTAATCGCCCTGTTGGGCTTCAGCGCCGGGTTACCCTTTTTG
>JAEWQT010000179.1 GCA_023399105.1 Pseudomonadota bacterium
GCAACCACCAGGAAGTGTGGCTGAATCTGGCGCTCGGCCTGACGGTGGATAACCAGCCCTTTACCCTGTGGCTGGCCGAAGACATCAGCGCCCAGCAACGGCAGCTGCTGTATTACCGGCTGGCTGCACTGACCCTGCTCGGGCTGACACTGACCGTGTTGCTGCTGATTCAGCGCCGGCAATTAAGCCGTGCTTTTGCCCGGCTGCAACCCCTGCAACAACAATTACGCGAGCTGCGCTTTGGCGAGCGCGACAATCTGGGCGCAGCCAGCGGCCAGTACCCGCAGGAAGTGCAGCCGCTGGCCGAAGAAATCGACCGCCTGCTGCAACAGCTGCAACAACGGGTGGGGCGCTCACGCAATGCACTGGGCAATCTGGCCCATGAAATGAAACGCCCGCTGCAGCAACTGCAGCTGCTGGCCGAACAACTCAGCCCCCAGCAACAACAGCAGCAGCGCGAGGTGCTGGAACGCCTGCAAACCCTGATTCAGCGCGAACTGAAACGGGCGCGCATCGTCGGCGTGGCCTCCCCCGGCCGGCACACCAAACTGGCCGATGAACTGCCCACCCTGCTCGACGTGCTGCAACGCCTGTATCCGCAGGTGCAGATTGAGGCCAGCTACGAACCCGACGCCATCCTGCCGCAAGACCGTGACGATATGCTGGAATTACTCGGCAATCTGCTGGACAACGCCTGTCTGTACGGCGGGAACCGGGTGCAGCTGAGCATCCGCCAAACTAACTCAGACTGGCATATCGAAGTGTGTGATAACGGCCCCGGTATCAGCGCCGAACAACGCGCACAATTACTGCAACGTGGGGTGCGGCTGGATGAAAGTGGCCCGCAGGGCAGCGGGCTGGGGCTGGCGATTGTGCAGGACATTGTCAGCAGCTACGGCGGCACGCTGGCATTAAACGCCAATACCCCGCAAGGATTATGCGTCGCCATACAGCTGCCCGCACTAACCATTACGCCGCTGCAGCCGTTTGACTGAGCGGCGGTTTAGCGACCGGCCAGCGACTATTGGCGGAACCGGTTAACCAGTTCATGCAGATCATCCGATACTTTTTTCGAGCGGAGCAGACTGCCGGCGCTTTCTTCCGTACGCGCCAGACTGTCGCTGGCCAGCCGCGAAATTTCTGCCACCTGACCATTCACATCCTGCGACACCAGCGCCTGCTCCTCGACCGCAGTGGCCATTTGCTCGGCCATTGCCGAAATTTCCACTACCGCCGCGGCAATCCCGCTGAGCATCTGCTCGGCTTCCACCACCTTCTGCAAACCGCTGTCGGCATCGTTGGCACCGGCATGAGCAATATCAACCGACTGCCGCGCCTGTTGAGTGAGGGCCGAAACAATCTGAGCAATCTCCTGCGCCGATTCGCGGGTGCTGGCAGCCAGCATACGCACCTCGTCGGCCACAATCGAAAAGCCGCGGCCATGCTCACCGGCCCGGGCCGCCTCAATCGCCGCATTCAGTGCCAGCAGATTGGTCTTTTCTGAAATCGCCTCAATACTGCTGGCGGCCCGGTTAATATCCGCTGTTTGCTGCGACAGGTTTTCAACCGCAGCACCGATATCACCGACGGTATCGCGTAAATGCTCAATCGCCTGACGGGTGGTTCTGGAAACCTCACGGCCTTGCTCCGCCAGCCCGGATGACTGTTCCGCCCGGGCGGCCGTTTCCTGCACGTTGTTGGATATTTCATGAATCGCCCGCGACATTTCACTCATGGCGGTGGCCACCAGATCAGTCTGATGGCGCTGTTCGGCAATCGCACCCCGCGCCTGTTCGGATTGCTCCAGGCCAATGGCCGACTGTTCCGCCACCTTTACTGATGCATCTTCAATACGCGTTAAAACGGCATCCAGATGGGCGCGCAGACTCATCACCCCGACCATCAGCTGACCGTTGATACCATGCTCGTTGGTATAGGATCTGACCGCCAGCGGATGCATAAAAGCGCCATGTAATTCAGCACGGATGAGATGCATATCACGCAGATAATGGCGATATTGCCAACCACCATAAATAAGCAAGGCAATAATCAACCAAATAGTACTGGCCAGTGGCGATACCAGCATACCGAAGGCAATGGCCGGCACAATCATCGCCAGCGCCACCATTAACTGACGCAGGTACAGCGGTACAGAGAACAGCCGGCGTTTGGCATTGACCTGCTGATACAGCTTTTCTGCCCGCGCCACGTCGGCACGCGACGGCCGGCTGCGGACCGACTCGTAGCCCACCACCTTACCGTTTTCGGTTACCGGCGTAACGTATGCACTGACCCAGTAATGGTCACCGTTTTTACAGCGATTTTTAACCATCCCCATCCAGGGCCGGCCGGCTTTAAGGTGATTCCACATCACCTCAAAGGCTTCCGGAGGCATATCCGGATGGCGTACCAGATTATGGTCCGCACCGATCAGCTCTTCGCGGCTAAAACCACTGATTTTCTCGAACGCCAGATTGCAGTGCTGAATAACACCGTTCAGATCGGTTGCCGAAATAAGCTTTTCGTTATCTTCGAAGTGCCGCTCGTTACCCGTTACTGAGCCGTTATTTTTCATAAATACCTAATCCCTGACTGCAAACATCAGTCATTTCAAATTGCTTGAGTACTTCATCGGCAGGTGCCGGTTTTCCTAACAAATAGCCTTGCCCGTAGTCGCACCCCAGCTCCTGCAATAAAACCAACTGATTTTCTGTTTCAATGCCTTCGGCCACCACCCGCAGATGAAATACCCGGGCCACATCCAGAATTGCTTTTATCAAAGTAGCGCCTGCTGGCGTTTCCAGATCATCAATAAAGGATTTATCAATTTTTAATTCATCGGCCGGAAGATTCTTAAGATAAGACAACGACGAATAACCGGTACCGAAGTCATCAATGGCCACCTCTATCCCCAGAGCCCGCAAACGACTGAGGTTATCCGCAATATGGTCACTATCGCTCATCAGTACACCCTCGGTGACTTCCAGGCAAAGAGTGCGCGGGTCGACACGATAACGCTGCAGGTTTTCCTCAATAAAAGCCGTCAGCTGCGGATCATTAAAATGGCTGGCAGTAATATTAATGGCGATATGCAGGCAACCTGCAGACCGATGTTGCCGTAAAGGCAGATGAATGTTGATCAGCTCCATCACTTTCTGGATAACATAGCGATCTAACTGTTGCCCCAGTACGGTTTGCTCGGCCACCGGAATAAATTCGGCGGGGGATACCGTACCCAGCACCGGATCCTGCCAGCGCAGCAGGGCTTCATAGCCAGCCACCCGTTCTGTGCCCAGGTCGTACTTGGGTTGTAAAAAAATGCTCAGCCGATCATCCGTGACAGCATTGCGCAAACCTTGTTCAATGTCGAGCTTACGACGTAATTCCGCATGATAGGATTCGTCGAAATAACTGCAGGGACGGTGTTGTTGGCGACTGTTCAGCAAGGCAGCTTCCGCCAGCTCCGGTAACCGCTCCGGGCTGCGGGTATCCTGTGGGTATAACGCAACGCCCATCAGAATCTGCAAATTCACCTTGGTTTGATCACCCAATTCATAAGCATTCGCCAGCACCGCCTGTAACTGATTCACCAGGCACTCGGTATGTTGCTCACTGTCGATAGGAACCAGTAGT
>JAEWQT010000266.1 GCA_023399105.1 Pseudomonadota bacterium
TTGTCGGGGAAACCTGGTGGGCGTCCGCCCTGCTGGACGGCGCGCTCGACGACGAAGGCATGATCTGCGATTTCGGCATTGTGAAGAAAACCCTGCGCAACTGGCTGGATCTTGAGGTTGACCACCGCCTGCTGGTGCCTATGCAATCACCGGCGCTGCGTTTGCAGAATAACGGCGAGCGCGTGCAACTAGAGTGGCAGTTGGACAACGGTGAGCACATTACCATGGACGCCCCGCGGGAAGCGGTGGCACTGGTCGATGCCGTCAGTATTACCGCAGAGTCACTGGCGCTCTGGTGCCGCGAACAACTACGCGGACAGTTTCCGGTGAATGTGGAACAACTGCAGCTGAGTTTTGAGCCGGAAGCCATCGACGGTGCGTTTTACCATTACAGCCACGGCCTGAAAAAACACAACGGCAACTGCCAGCGCATCGCCCACGGCCACCGTTCGCGCATTCAGATCTGGCTGAATGACCAGCGCAATGCACAGCTGGAACAACAATGGGCCGAACGCTGGGCCGATATTTATCTGGCCACCGAAGAAGACACCATCGCCCTGAACGAGGGTCAGTATGAGTTTGCGTACACCGCCCGCCAGGGCGAGTTCCGCCTCAGCATGCCGGCATCACGCTGCTACCTGATGAGCACTGACACCACGGTGGAATTCATTGCCGACCATCTGGCGACGGTTATTAAAGCCGAACACCCACAAGCCAGCGTCAAGGTGAAAGCGTTTGAAGGGGTGAACAAAGGCGCCATCGCTCTGCGCTGAAGCAGAGCGGATAACGGAACCTTCTCAGGCTTCTGCTTCGATGCGTGCGCGCAGGCGTTTCTGCCCCATAAAAAACAGCACCACCGCGACCGGCAGCAACCACCACAGCCAGGCCTGCATCTGCTCGGCATAGGCCTGACCCAGCCAATAGGCCACCCCAAACAGGCCGGCCGCCCAAATCAGAATCGACACCACATTCGCTACCGTAAAGGTCCAGCCCGGCACCCGCGCCACCCCGCAAGCGATATAACCAAAGGTCCGCAAACCCGGCATACAGCGGATGAGCGCCAGCTGATGCCAGGGTGCCTGCTGCAATGGCCGCACCTGCCGGTCGATTAACGGATGGCGGCAATGACGCGCCAGCCAGGGCCAGTAATGTGCCCAGCGGCCCAGCAAATACAACGCCGTATCGCCAATCAGCATGCCCACACAGGTGGCCGCAAAAGCCAGCTCCGGCATCATCTTGCCACTGGCGGCCAACAGGGCTGCGCCGATAATGGCCAGATCTTCCAGCATAAAAGTCGACACAATCACAATCAGCACCAGCCAGTAAGGGCTGTCGGAATAGCTCAGCAAAGAATCCAGCATAAGAACATCGGCACCACCAAAAAAACCGGCCGGCATTGTACCGCAACCACAACCCAAGGGCTGAGTTATAGGAAAAAATCCGTTAGAATCGCGCGCCTTATCTTTTCTTACATTCTTTGCCAGTTGAGAGCCGCTATGTCCACTCAGAAACCCATGGAGCTGTCTGCCCTGACCGCCATCTCACCCCTTGATGGCCGCTATGGCAGCAAAACCGTTGATCTGCGCCCTGTCTTTTCCGAGTTCGGTTTAATCCGCGCCCGGGTGGAAGTGGAAATCCGCTGGCTGCAGCGTCTGGCCGCACACACCGGCATCCATGAAGTACCGCCCTTTTCTGCCGCCGCCGATGCTGCCCTGAACGCCATTGTCGATAACTTCAGCGAAGAAGACGCCCTGCGCATCAAGAACATTGAAGCCACCACCAACCACGACGTAAAAGCGGTGGAATACTTCATCAAAGAGAAGTTCGCCGGCAACGCCGAGCTGATGGCGGTGAACGAATTCGTGCACTTTGCCTGTACGTCCGAAGACATCAACAACCTGTCCCACGGCCTGATGCTGAAAGCCGGCCGTGACGTGATGGTACCGGTGATGCAGAAAATCGCCGACGATATCCGCAAGCTGGCGCACGATTACGCCGCGCTACCGATGCTGTCGCGCACCCACGGTCAGACCGCCTCTCCGACCACTCTGGGCAAAGAAATGGCCAACGTGGTGGCACGTCTTGAGCGTCAGATCAAGCAGATCAACGCGGTGGAAATTCTGGGCAAAATTAACGGCGCCGTGGGTAACTACAACGCCCACATCTCGGCTTACCCGGCCATCGACTGGGCTGCCAACGCGCAGGAATTCGTCACCTCACTGGGCCTGACCTTCAACCCCTACACCACCCAGATTGAACCGCACGATTACATCGCCGAGCTGTTCGATGCCTTTGCCCGCTACAACACCATCCTGATCGATTTCGACCGCGATATCTGGGCCTACATTTCCAACGGCTACTTCAAGCAGCGCACCATTGCCGGTGAGGTGGGCTCGTCCACCATGCCGCACAAAGTAAACCCGATCGACTTCGAAAACTCCGAAGGCAACCTCGGCTTAGCCAACGCCGTGCTGACCCACATGGCGCAGAAACTGCCGATCTCCCGCTGGCAGCGTGACCTGACCGACTCCACCGTGCTGCGCAACATGGGCGTGGGCATGGGCTACAGCCTGATCGCCTATCAGGCCACTCTGAAAGGCATCAGCAAGCTGCAGGTGAACGAAGCGCGCTTAGCCGAAGACCTGAACAACGCCTGGGAAGTGCTGGCCGAGCCGGTACAGACCGTGATGCGCCGCTACGGCATCGAACAGCCGTACGAAAAACTGAAAGAATTCACCCGCGGTAAAGCCATTACTCAGGACGCCATGGTGGAATTTATTGCTTCACTGGAGCTGCCGCAGGCGGTAAAAGATGAGCTGAACGCCCTGACCCCGGCAACCTATATTGGTAATGCCGCGGATCAGGCGAAAGCGGTTTAATGACGACTGAGCAGGCATAATCCACGACGCATTCAGGCATTGCTTCAGCAACCGTGTGCGCCATGGATGGCGCGCTCGAGCCCCCAAGGATGGGTTTACGGCGAGTTGCAGAAGCAATGCCTGCATAGCGGCGGCAAACATGCCAAGCCTCCTGCGGGAGGCTTTTTTATTGATTTCCCGATGTTTGATTTACACAGTTGAGTAATGTCTATGCACGTCCTCGGTCATCTAAGCGTTGAAGAATTCCTGCGCGACTACTGGCAGAAAAAACCGGTACTCATCCGTAATGCCTGGCCGGGCTTTACTCCCCTGCTCAGCTCACAGGAATTGGCCGGCCTCAGTCTGGAAGAAGAAATCGAATCCCGCATCGTCGAAGAACAAGGCAAAGACGGCCCCTGGTCGATCCGCAAAGGCCCGTTCACCGAAGACGATTACCGCAGCCTGCCGGAAAAAAAATGGACACTGCTGGTGCAGGCCGTGGATCACTGGATTCCCGAAGCCGCCGACCTGCTGGAACACTTCCGCTTTATTCCGTCCTGGCGCATCGACGACCTGATGATCAGCTACGCCGTTGATGGCGGTTCAGTGGGCCCGCATTACGATCAGTACGATGTGTTTCTGCTGCAGGCCGAAGGCCAGCGCGAATGGCGTATCGGCCAAATATGCAGCGAACAATCACCGATTTTAAACGGCCCGAAAATCCGTGTACTGGAACAGTTTGACGAAACCGAGCGCTGGGTATTGAACCCCGGCGATATGCTCTACCTGCCGCCACAGCTGGCTCATTACGGCATCGCCCAAGGCGAGTGCATGACCTACAGCATTGGTTTTCGCGCCCCATCCCAGGCGGAGCTGGCGCAAGCGGCGCTGGACGACATTCTGGCCAGCAGCAGCGAAGACTGCCGCTACACCGATGCCGATCTGCAGCCTCAGACTGAGCCGGGTCGTATCGGGGCTGATGCCACCGCCCGCCTGAAAGACCTGCTGATCAGCGCGTTCGATGACGAAGAACGCCTGCAAACCATTCTGGGTAAGCTGATGAGCGAACCCAAATACCCGGAGCAGCTGCCGGAACCGCGGGATGACGCCAGCTGGGATGAACTGGAAGAAGAACTGCAGGCCTTTCAGGCATGGCGCCGCTCGGAGTTTGCACGCTTTGCCTACAGCGAAAGCAGCAGCACCTGCCGCTTTTTTGCCCTGGGCATGAGCTGGGTCTTACCTGCCAGCGACTGCGCGGGCGTTGCGTATCTGGCCAACCACAGCCAATATCAATCAGAACAGCTGCAGGCATTGGCTGGCAGCGAATCGTTGCGCAACTTACTGGTACAGCTGTGGCAACGCCACTTGCTGTACAGCCCGGAGGCAGAATTTGCAGATTGAGCTGGCCAACTGGACCGAACATAAGGATGCGCTGCGCACGGTGCGCCGGCGCGTGTTCATTGAAGAACAAGGCGTTCCGGAAGAACTGGAATGGGACAGTGACGATGCCAGCGCCGTGCACTTTCTGGCCCGCGACGGCAAGCGTCCGGCTGGCTGTCTGCGTCTGCTGAGCAATGGCCAGATCGGCCGCATGGCGGTCTTACCGGAATATCGCCATCAGCATATCGGCAGCCAACTGCTGCGCACTGCCGAGCAGCATTATCTGAATGAGATGCGCGGCCGCACCCTGCGGGCGAACGTGCAAACTCACGCGTATCACTTTTATTGGCACAACGGCTTTTCGCCCGAAGCGGATTTTAATACCGACGCCGGCATCACTCACATCCGCATGAATAAAGTGCTGGGGCGCACCCTCAGTGCCAGCGAGCAATTTATTCCGGGTAAAGACAACCAGCGTTACGTTCTGGACAGCCCCTACGCGGCCAATGGCCTGCTGCAGATTGCAACACAATTCAGTGTGGCCGGCCTTACTGTTCATTGCGCTGATCTGCAACTACCAGTCTGGCGTGACCGCGATACCTACACCAGCCTCACCGCCTGGCTGCGCGCCTCGCGCCGGCGCACAATGCAGATTCTTATTCCGTCCGAATACACCGGCATCGCTGACCACCCGCTGCTGCAATGGCAGCAACGGCTGAGCAGCCGCGTGCAGATACAGGTGCATTCATCGGTTACTCAGAATCTGATCGTGCTGAAGCCGCACGGCTATATCGACATTCAGCGTGACAAAATCATCGCGTGCTTCAGTGACCGTCCCCGGGCGGCGAAAGAGCAGGAACTGTTTAATGAACTCTGGCGCAGCAGCCAGATGCTGCGGGAAGGACGGCGGCTACGGTTGTAGTAACCGGCAGAGACAAAGATGGTTTTCGGAGTGTTGCTGACGCAACCGTGTGCGCCAAGGCCGCATTTTGTTCCCGACAAATTGCGGCATTCACCCCGTCCTGGGGATCGATGGCGCACTCGAGCCCCCTGGCCGCATTTCGTTCCCGACGAACTGCGGCATTCACCTCGTCCTGAGGATCGATGGGTTTACGGCGAGTTGCGTCAGTAATTTCCGGAAACCACAACCATCATTTAATCGCCTGCAACATCGCTTCAACCCGGGCAACATCGTCCGGCGTATCCACACCATGCCCCGGCGCTTCATCAATAATGGCCATGTGAATTTTTACGCCGTACCAAAGTGCGCGTAATTGCTCCAGCGCTTCGGTACTCTCTAACGCACAGGGCTGCATCGCAGTGTATTGCTGCAAAAAGGACACCCGATAACCGTACATACCAATGTGCCGGTAGACAGGCATTTTCGTGGTCATCGTACCCGTACCGTTTTTGTACGCATCACGATCCCAGGGAATGGATGCACGGCTGAAATACAGCGCAAATTGCTGCTGATCCAACACCACTTTCACCACGTTCGGGTTAAAGGCATCGGCGTCGTGCTTCAGTGCGGTACAGACCGAACTCATGCCCGCCTGTGGATTCTGAATTAATCCCTGTGC
>JAEWQT010000332.1 GCA_023399105.1 Pseudomonadota bacterium
CACCGCCCGCTCAGCCAGGAGCGGGTGCGCAAATCGGTGAGTGTGGAATGTACCTTTGCCCGCGATCTGCACAGTGCGGAAGAATGTCTGCAGCAGTTACCGCTGTTGTGGCAGCGCTGGCAACAGCGGGTAGAGCGAAGTGGCTGTGACAGCGCCGCACTGGCGCCCTTTGTGAAAGTGAAGTTTGCCGATTTCAGCCTGACCACGCTGGCGGACGGTCAGGAACGGGCCTCGCCGGAGGGCTTTGGCCGCCTGTTGCAGCAGGCACTGCAGCGCCAGTCCAAGGCGGTGCGGTTGCTGGGCATTGGCGGCCGTTTTCCCGACACCGATCAGCAGCAGCTGGCGTTGTTCTGAAGCGGCCGGCTTACAGCGTCATGCCGGCAAACATACCCGCCGGCCACAGCAGCAGGGACGCGTAGGCAATCAACAGTCCCAGTACGGCGCCTACCAGCACATCGGTGGGGTAGTGCATACCCAGAATCACCCGCGACAGCCCCACCAGGATGGTAAAAGGCAACACCAGCCACAACAGTGGCGGACAGAATACCGTGAACAGTACGGCAAAGTTGACCGCGTTCATGGTGTGGCCAGAGGGAAAACTGTAACGGTCGAGCGGGGCGGTGTGGGCACGGATGGCGGCCCAGGAAATAAAGGGCCGCTGGCGCACCAGGCGGTTTTTCAGTTGGCTGTAGATGGCCACGCAGACCAGTCCGGTGATGCTGATATGCCCCAGTGCGGCGATGCCTTCCATGCCCAGCAGCAGTGGCAGCGACAGGGCCAATACATACCAGAATACGCCATCGCCGAGGCGGCTGATGGCCCGGAAAAACAGCCGGATACTGGTGTAAGCCCCCATGCGATTAAGGCGCTGGCACAGGCTCAGCTCCAGCCGGTCGGCCTTACTGAACAGCAGTGCGCTTCGGGCGGGCAGTGGTTTGCTCAGGTTCATAGTCCTTCACTCCGGTTGCGGCGCCCTGCAGGCGCTGAATGAACTCGTCAACAATGCTGTCCCAGCGAATGTGCCGGGCCTCGGTGTATGCCTGGGTACGGATGTGTTGCAGCCGGTTCGGGCGTTCGGCCAGTTCGGTGGCACAACGAATAAAGGCTTCTTCATCGCCCAGCGGCGCCAGCATGCCATTGTGCAAATGGCGGATATGCTCATGGCCGGCGGCGTAATCAAAACTCACCACTGCCAGTCCGCTGGCCATGGCTTCAGTGACCACATTGCCGAAGGTGTCGGTGGTGCTGGGAAATAAAAACACATCGCCGCTGGCGTAATGGCGGGCCAGTTCTTCACCACGACGAGAGCCGCAGCAAATGACCTCCGGATACTGGCTGCGGATACCCGCCAGCGCCGGCCCGTCACCCACCAGCACCAGCCTGGCCCGCTCGTCCGTCGCTCGCAGGCGTCGCCAGGTGGCTAACGCCAGTTGCAGATTTTTTTCGGCGGCCATCCGCCCCACACAGATCAGCACCAGGTCGTCTGGCCGTACCCCCCACTGGCGGCGCAAGTCATCGCATCGGCGGGCCGGATGGAACAGCCGGCTGTCGACGCCCCGTGCCAGCCGGTGCACATTGCGGAAGCCGGCCTGCTGCAATTGCATGGCCTGAGCGCGGGTTGGTACCAGGGTGGCGTGGGTGCGGTTGTGAAACCAGCGCAGGTAGCGCCAGGCTGCCGTGGTCAGTAAACCGAGCCGGTAGTGAGCAAAATACTGATGGAAATTGGTGTGGAAACCACTGATGACCGGCAGGCGTTGACGTTTCGCTGCCAGCAACGCTGCCAGCCCCAGCGGGCCTTCGGTGGCCACATAGATCGCCTGCGGGCGGAATTGCTGCAGCGCTTTACGGATACGCCGCCCCAGCGGTAAACCAAAACGCAGACTGGCATAACCGGGCAAGGGCAGGCCGGGCAGGCAGACGGTGGCATCGGTCAGGGAGTCGGTCGTCGACCCCAGGCTCTCTCCGGCCTGAGCCGGACGGATCAGCTGTACCCGGATACCACGCTGGCGCAGCCCCTGTACCAGATGCAACAGGGTATTGGCGACGCCATTGATCTCCGGTGCGAAGGTTTCGCTGACAATGGTCACGCGGTGCAGCTGGTCTGGGGTTGGCATCATGATAACCGCCGGCGCAGTAGAATAGGGCTTTACTGTGCGCGGCGGATGTGACGGTTTTTTTACAAGGCCGTAAATGTCTGGTGACGACACTCAGTCCCGCTGCCGGTCTTCCCGATAATAGGAGGGGGCATGCCCGGTCCAGCGCCGGAAGGCTTTGCGGAAATTGGACGGATCCGAGTAGCCCACCAGGGCGGCAATTTCTTCAATCGGCAGGTTGGAATTGCGCAGGTATTCAATGGCCATTTCTTTGCGCACTTCATCCAGAATGCGCTGATAGGACGTACCCACATCCTGCAGGCTGCGGCTTAAGGTGCGGGTGGAGGTGGCCAGATGTCCGGCGACCACATCGACCGGCGGAAACACCCCCGGGTTGCTGAGCAGTATGCGCCGTACCTTGGCGACAATGCCTTCTTTCGGCCCCATGCGGGCCAGAATATCAGCACACTGATTTTCCGCCATGGCGGCGGTGGCTTTGTCGGCCATCGCCAGTGGCGTGTCGAGCAGGTGAGAGTCCAGAATCAGTTCTGTGCGCGGCTGATCAAACAGCACCGGGCAGCGGGTCAGTTCCACATAGGCGGCGGCATAATCCGGTTGCGGATGATTCAGATGCACTTCGCGGGCATCAATGCTGCTGTTGCCGGTAAGAAAGCGCGCCAGCGTGGCAAACATACCGATAAACACATCGCACATAATGCGATACATGTTTTCAAACGGAATATGGCTGGTGAGGCGAATGGCGGTGGTTTCGCCCTGATCCACCACTTCAAAGGTAAAGGCCGGATCCACCAGCGTGTGGTATTTCAGCCCCAGCCGCAGCGCGCTGCGTAAATCGGCGCAACTGAGAATGGCGTAGCCCAGCATGCCCAGCTGATTGATATTGATGGCTTTGCCCAGATCCAGCCCCAATGTACCGGACGGATAGGCGCGCATCAGGTTATCGGCCAGTAACAGCAGTTGTTGGTAGGTCAGGCGGGCTGACGGATCGTCAAATTGCGCCGCGCTGATGCCGGTGTTTTTCAGCAGGATGTCGCTGCTGATGCCATGCTCTGCGCCGACCCGGATCATGGTTGCGGGAATATTTACCGGAACCAATGGCTCGGTCAGACTCCAAGTGCCTCGAATCATCTGCGTACCATTATTGTTATCATTGTTGTTAGCGTCGCGGAGGGAAGCGACAGGCCTTACTTTAGCGCGGATGCTGGCCGGTTATCACCCCTAATTTTACTGATTACGGAAGGGAAAGTGCTGGCGGCTGAGAAAGCGGCCAAACTCCAGCGCTTCCTGAGATGGGTGGTTATTGAGCAGGTTCAGGATAATGCGGTTGATGCTGCGGTTATTTTTGCGGGCGATTAAAAACACCAGATCGCTGCGTCGCCATTCAAATTCACCCAGCGCCACCGGCAGGTTGCCCTGACTCATCAGGTTATGCAGCAGGTAGGCGCTGTCGCGTTTCAGCAACAACAGCCACCAGTCATTACGGATGCGATCCAGCACTTTGCTGTTCAGGCTTTCCACGCTGATGGTGGCGCTGATGGCGGTATCGCGCTGGTGTTCGTGGGCGTAGCGTTGCAGGGCCGCCAGTTGATCCGGTTCATCCGGATTGATCCAGTAATAGCGGCCATCCCATTCGCGGTACACCACCCGGTGGGGTTTGTTGGCCTCGGGAAAGGCCTCATGCAGGCGGGTGTCAAAGTCTTCGGCACCGTCAATCAGCCGCTCTTCCGGCAGCTGTTCGGCGTAGGCAAGCAGATTGGGCCAGTCCTGATCGTGCTGGCTTTGCTCGACGCCATGAATGGCGGTAATGGATAAGCGGCGCGGGTATTCTTTTTCGACCAGCAGTTTGCCCAACAGCTCCTGCAGTTCCAGCCAGTCGCTGCCCTGTGCCTGCAGCGATTGTTGCAGCCCCTGTACCACCGCGTGCAGGCTGAGCCAGCGGTGGCTGAGAAAACTGGGCGGATTAAGGCTGCCCAGGGCTTCCAGCTGAATTTCCCGGGCCGCCTGCGTGGCATACCAGACCGGAAATAACCGTTGCAACAGGTTGTTCAGAAATGTCTCAAGTTCGGTAAAAAAGCTGCCGGAGTTTTTCATAGTGACCGCAGTTGTCTGGTGGAATACAGGCTATGATGACTGACAAGTAAGTAAAGCACGAATGGGAGTTATGGTCATGGCGGAAATCCCCCCGGTTCCGACCTCTTTGCAAATGCTGGAACGCATTAATGCCGCGCTGGCCGAGTCTGGTTTGCAGGATGCCAGAACCGTGCGTGATCCGTTGCCGTTATTCCGTGAACTGCTGGAAGACTGGTATCTCAGTCAGGATGTGCCGCAAACCGATGGCGACGGCCGTGATGAACAGGCCATGGTCTGGTTATCAGAGCGGCAAACGGCGGTGGAACTGCAGGCGGCACTGCGCGATATTTTTAACGAGGCCATTCAGCTCAGTAATGCCCACGGCACCCTGAGTATCTGGACCCGGCGCGAGCTGGATCAGGAATTACGGCGCCTGCAGCAGCTGGTGGCGCAGGCGCAACAGCAACGGGTTGCCGGCCCGGCTACTGATCCGGCGGCCGGATCGTTATAATGCCCGCTTTTGCGGAGTCGTTATGTCGGTTATTTATCTTGCCGTTGGGTCTGTGACGGGTACGGCCACGGTGGTTGCCAACGCCGTGCGTGAGCGGCTGCAACAGAGCGGACACCAGGTGATTCAGGATGGGCACCCTTCTGTTGCTGCCTTAAATAACAGCGCTGCGGATGCCGTGCTGATCTGTACGTCCACCACGGGTCGTGGTGATCTTCCCGCCACTATTGCCCCCTTTTACACCGAACTGGAAGAGCAGTTTCCATTGCAGAATGGCCGCCCGTTCGGCGTTATCAGTCTGGGCGACAGCTCTTACGACGCCACCTTCTGCGGAGCGGGAGCCTTATTGGAAGAACGGTTTCTGGAGCTGCAGGGCGCTCAGCCGGTGCCACGGGTGACCATTGATGCCACTGAAACCGTTACCCCGGATGAAGACGCACTGTTCTGGCTGCAGGAGTGGACAGAAAAAGCGCTGTCATAAGCGCTGCCGCAGCCCGGGTCAGAAATTAATCCCCAACCGCAATTGGGTCTGGTGATTTTCTTCTTCAATGCCTTCCGGCGGCCGGCTGTCCCAGCGGGTTTGCCATTGCCATTTCAGATCAATCTGGCTGCCCAGTGGTATGGTGGCTGCCAGTTGCCATAACGCCCGCTGATCGGCGGGCTCATCGATCACCGGCTGGAAATACAGGGTGGTCTGCAGCTTGATCGTTGCCAGTTGCCACTGCAAATGGGTGTACAGGTTCAGGCGGGTAAGCTGATCGCGTCGTTCGCCGGCCGTTTCTTCTTCCCGTACCCATTCATGGAAAACCCCCGTTCCCTGATTCCAGCGCAGACGTTCGTTAATCTGACGCTGATAACGCATCCCGGCTCCGGTTAAAGCCCGGAAGGACAGGGCCGCAAAGGGGTCCCGCTCGTACTGAATAAAGGCTTCCTCGGCCCAGATCCGGCGATGATTGCGGACCACCCGGGTATGAAAAAAGGTGTCATCATCGGTGCGCTGGCCGTTACTGGTTTCATACAGACGGTTGGCCCAGCTGAACAGCCGGTAGTCGTCATTTTGCCAGTTGGCATTGAACGCCGCCGACCATTTGCGCTTGTCATTATTGCCGGCCTGGGCGTCCAGCCCTAATTCCACACGACCGGCAAAACCCTGCTCGTCTTTTTGCAGGCGGCGTTCTTCAATATTGGTAATGGCCAGGACAGGGGCGCTCAGGCTGAGTAATAACAACACTTTGACAGACTTCACAGTGTTCTCCGGTGGCTGAAAAAAGCCGCATTGTACCTGAAAACGCTGATGATTCCGGGTCAGTGGGTTTGACGGGCCGAATCCAGATTGTGCAGCAGGGTTTGCAGACGCCCAATTTGCTGGCGTTCAGAATAGGGAATCTGGCGTTGTTCAAATTGTTCTGCCAGATCGTCCAGAGTCTGTACGGCATCCAGCCGTTGCTCGGGTTGCAGATCGGCGCGGGCGGTATTCAGTGTGGCAAAGGCATCCAGGCCGCGACCATCCAGCAGGCCGAACTGCAGCAATTTGTTTTGTAAGGCTCCCACTTCGTCGTTGCGCAGGGCGCGCACATTGAAATCGGCGGCGACGGCACTGACCAGCACTGCCCGGGCCGAAGGCGCGTAGGCACCGGGTGTGGCATCGGCGGGTTCATCGGCGGCGGTTGCACTGATCGCGGAGGTGGCACCCGTGCGGGCGCTGTCCTGATTGGGCAGCGGCAGGTGTTGCAGATAATGACTGAGGGCGCTGAGCATAGAGGCAAACTCCGGTAACTGGCTGTGCTTATGCAGGGGCTGTGCCAACCCCGCTCAACCTGCTCTGGCAGGGCACAGGGCGCTGAGGATGAGACAACCGGGCGGCGCTGGCGGCAAGCATTGGCCGCTATAGCAGCAGGCTTGTACCGGTGGATGGGTGGTAAACTGCCGGTCAGAACATTACGCAGTACACAGGAGCAAAGCATGTCGTCTACGCCGGATCTGTCCCGGGAGCCAACCGATCTGCCGTATCAGGGCCGCAAGGCCAGCCGGGTTAAAAGTGAGCAACGGCGGCGGCTGATTCTGGAGGCCGCGTTACGCATTGTGGCCCGCGATGGTGTACGGGGTATCCGGCACCGGGCCGTGGCTGCTGAAGCGGGCGTACCGCTGGCGGCCACCACCTATTATTTCCGTGATATCGAGGAACTGATCGTCGATACCTTTACCCTGTACACCGAAAAAGCCTTGCTGGAAGTGGATGCCTTAACCCGCCGTTTTGACCAGCCCTGGTTGCGGGCCGGGGCGACGGACGATCCGGCCCGGGCAGACGTGCAGAACTTTATGGTGGCGCAGATCGTGACCTATATGCGCCATCAGTTGCTGGAGCAGCGTGACCTGCGCATTGTTGAACAGGCTTTCCGCTATGAGGCCATTGTTAATCCGGCGATCCGCCCGCTGGCATTGCTGCACCGGCAGGCACTGCTGGATAAGGCCACGGAATTTTTCCGGCATATCCTGCCATCGGCACAATCTCAGGCGGAGGCAGAAATTTTATTAGGCTTGTTTCATGCGCTGGAATACAACGCGCTGTTGCAGGATGACGGTGAGGAGGCGCTGGGGCGGATCGAATGCATCGCCCGTCAGTATCTCAGCCGTTTGTGGCCAGTAGCGGACGCTGGCACTCAGAGTGCGAAGTGATAGCCTTCCTGTGCCAGCAGCATCCGCATCAGGCGTAACTCCAGGCCACTGAAATGGCGGGCCTGATGGCAGTGCCGGCAGCGTATGGTCTGTTGCTTCAGCCGGCCAAGGCTGACCTCAGTTTGTTGCTGGCAGTGATCACAGGTGATAGGGATCATCACCCGGTCGGAGAGCAGGGTGATCACATTGCCGCTGGGCGGCGAATAAGGGCTAACCGGCAAGGGTTGCGACATACTGGCATTCCTCTGAACGTATCCCCACAGGGACAACCCACTAAGTCTTTTGTCGTAGATGAGAATAGCAGGTGTTTTCGGCGTGCAGTGTTCGGCGCGTGGTTTTATGGTGAGTAAATGTACAGGTTTTGTTTCTGTTGTCTGCCATTAGCAACCATTGTGTCAGGCAAGCGCCGGAGCTGCAGGCAGTCTGTGACCTTTTCCCCGTCATTCAGGGAGTTGTGCTGAAGACGTCAGCTACCCGGGCCGCGATTGCCAGAGATGCCGTCAGGCCCGGACTTTCGATACCAAACAGATGCACCACCGGTGCCGGTTGTTGCCGGTGCAGCAGGCAGAAGTCCGCCGCGGGCTGGTCGGCGGCGTGCAGTTTGG
>JAEWQT010000348.1 GCA_023399105.1 Pseudomonadota bacterium
GGGTAGCCTGGCGCAGTATTCTTCTGCCAGCCAGCGCGGCAGGGCCGCCACGCCTCGGCCGCAGGCGACCATCTGCAGCATAATATCGGTGGTTTCGCTGGTTTTGTGTTGCTTAGGCACCACCATGGCCGGGTTGAGAAACTGGGTGTAGATGTCCAGCCGGTCGGTTGGCACCGGATAGGTCAGTAAAACCTGGTCGCGCAGGTCTTCTGCCCGGGCGTATTCAAGAGCCGTTAAGGGATGGTGTTGGGGGACCACCAGAACCTGCTCGTAATCAAAAACCGGCTGAAAGTTCAGGCCGCTTTTATAGAAGGGGTCGGGTGTTACCAGCAGGTCGATTTCGTAATCCAGCAGCGCGCCAACCCCGCCGAACTGAAATTTCTGTTTTACATCCACATCCACATCGGGCCAGGCATCCAGAAATGGCGATACCACTTTCAGCAGCCATTGGTAACAGGGGTGGCATTCCATACCAATCCGTAAGGTGCCGCGTTCACCGCAGGCAATCTGTTTGAGTTTGCCTTCCGCATGTTCCAGCACTGGCAGCACGCGGTTGGCAATATTCAGCAGAAACCTCCCCGCTTGTGTCAGCCGCAAACTGCGGCCTTCCCGCAACCAGACCGCAGTACCGATATTGTCTTCCAGTTTGCGCATGGTGTGGCTTAAGGCGGATTGAGTAACGCAGAGCACCTGCGCGGCCGCCGTCAGCGACCCTTGTTGTTCGACCGCTTGTATAACCCTGAGGTGAGTGCGTTCCAGCATATTTTGTATGAGCCAAAGTAATGGATGCGTGAAAATAAACCATTTTTGTTCACTGAAGAAGTTTTTTAAGATGCCTGTGTCTGTTCAGTAGTGATCGGCAAGAAAGGCTGAGCAATGAGTTGCCACGCTTCAATGGCAGCAGCCGGGCCGGTGTTAAAGCACGGTTTACTTAATCCAATACCGGCCATGGCCGGTATGTTTATGATTCCTGGTTTGCAATGAATATTCACGTTATGGGTTACCCGCTTAAGCAGTACGCCTGCCAGGTCAGTGCCATCGCTCCGCTGAGCGAAAATACCTACCAAGTTGATCTGTTGGCACCGGATGATGCCAGCCTGAGCTACCACGCCGGCCAGCATCTTCAACTTGAATTAAACCCTGAACAGGAAGCCGGTATGCAATCGCTTTCTTACACGATCGCCAATGCCTGTAAATCCGATAGCCCGCAACGGCTGCAGCTGATTATTCACAAAAACAGTGAGTTTTCCGGAAAAATAATCAAGACGCTGGCCTCTCTTCATCACAGTAATAAAAGCGCCAGGATAACCTTGCCGCTGGGCAAGGCTTATCTGCAAACCCGGCTTGATCAGCCACATGTGTTGGTTGCTGCAGGCTCTGGCATTGCGAAGATAAAATGCATTATTGAAGAAATCGTCAACCGCAAGCCAGACGCCGATGTGACCATCTATTGGTCCAACAGAAGAGTGAGTGACTTTTATCTTCTTGATTTTTTTCAGCGCCTGGAAAGCCGATACAAGACAATAACATTCATTCCTGTATTGGAATCAGAGTCACCCGGCTGGGGTGGCCGCTCAGGCTATCTTTATGAGGTTATCCAGCAAGATTTTGCCAGCCTTGAGCACACGAAAATGTATCTGTGCGGTTCGCCGGTGATGGTGTACGGCACCATGGATCAGCTTAAATCCAGGGGGCTTAAAGAAGAAAACTGCTATTCAGATGTTTTCGAATACGCGCCAAGGTTGTCGCAGTCGGAAGGGTAAAGCCTGGTGGTTGGCAGGCGCTGCCTGGTCAGCGCCGCAACTCATAAATACAGATATTCACCGCCGTCGCTAAATTCAGCGACTCAATCGCGCCGCCACCGGTAATGGTAAAAGCGGTGGCATTCAGCTGATCCAGCTGCTCACGCGGTACGCCCCGGGCTTCGTTGCCGAACACATAGCAGTCGTAATTATGGAAGCTGTTTTCGCGCAGCGCTTTGCCCTGCATATCCAGGCAGGCGATGCGCGGGTAGCGTTCCTGCACCGTATCCAGCGGTACATTCTGCTCGAACGGTACATGAAAAATCGCCCCCATACTGGCGCGCACCACTTTGGGATTGTAGGGGTCAACGCTGCCGGGGCTGAGCAAACAGCGGAAGCCGCCGAACCAGCCGAGGGTGCGTAAAATGGTGCCTAAATTACCCGGGTCTTGCACTTCGTGCAGATAAATAGCGCGCTCACTGTGGGCGGCGTGGACAGCCTCTTTGCCATTTACCGGCGCAAAGGGCACCGCGGCAATAATGCCCGGCGGCGTTTGGGTGTCGGCAATCTGGCTCATGGCTTTGTGGCCAATGATGGTAAAACGCAGTTTCAGTTTATTGTGCTGATGCACCCAGTCGGCGTAATTTTCGGTAATAAATAACTGCGCATTGGCCAGATGCGGCTGAAAAATCGCTGCCTTGAATAACTCCAGAATTAAATGCTCGCCCTCAACCAGATAATGCCCCAGCTGTTCGCGGTATTTTCTCTGCTGCAGTTTTTTTACGTCATCCGCTTTCATGCGTTTTTCCCGTGTTGGGCCAGCATGTCCAGCGCTACCGCTTCAGCGATTTTAATGCCATCGACACCGGCCGATAAAATCCCGCCGGCGTAGCCTGCACCTTCACCGGCCGGGTACAGGCCGGGGGTGTTAATGCTTTGCAGGCTGTCGTGGTCGCGCTTAATGCGAACCGGCGACGAGGTGCGGGTTTCGATGCCGGTTAACACCGCATCGTCACGATCAAAGCCGCGGATTTGCTTGCCGAATTCCGGCAGCGCTTCACGGATGGCGTCAATCACATAGGGCGGCAACGACGGATGCAGGTCACCGAGTTTTACGCCGGGTTTATACGAAGGCTCAACTTCGCCAAATTCTGTAGAAGGTGTGCCGCGGATAAAATCGCCCACCAGTTGCCCCGGTGCACAATAATCGCTGCCACCCAGTTCGTAGGCGGTGGATTCCAGTTGCTCCTGAAATTCCACCCCCGCCAGCGGGCCGCCGGGGAAATCCTGCTCGGGGG
>JAEWQT010000003.1 GCA_023399105.1 Pseudomonadota bacterium
TGGCTTTGGGTATTCATAGCATACGTCCGGTCAGATTCAGGTACAGGCGTGGTAACAACTGCGGCAACTGGTCGGCGCGGTTCAGACGGAAATAGCGCTGCTGTCCGAACACATAGGGCACATAGTCGGCGGTGCTCTGGTCAATGGTGACGCAGTAGGTAATAACGCCGGCGCGGTGCGCTTCCTGAATGGCCATGCGGGTGTCTTCAATGCCGTAGCGGCCTTCGTAAATATCCAGGTCATTGGGTTTGCCATCGGTCAGCAGCAGCAGCAGACGTTTTTCGGCTGGGTGGTCGTTAATAATATCCACCGCCTGCCGGATAGCGGCACCCATGCGGGTGTAATAGCCGGGTTCCAGCGCTTGAATACGGCCATGAATCACATCGTCCCAGGCTTCGTTGAAATTCTTGATTAAATTAAACCGTACATGGTCGCGCCGGCGCGAAGAAAAACCGTACAGGGCAAAATCGTCGTCACTGGCATCCAGCGCTTCCCCCATCAAATGCAGGCTGTCGCGGATTACGTCAATCACCTGTTTTTCGTTATTGGCCCAGGCATCGGTCGACAACGATAAATCGGCCAGTACCAGACAGGATAAATCGCGGTGGCGGTGTTGCTGTTGTTTCCACACTGGCGCACTGCTGAGACCCTGGCCACGCAGCTGCTGGATGCGGTGGTCAATACAACCGGCCAGGTCGAGCTGTTCCCCCTGCAGCTGACGGCGCTGTATCAGAGGGGCGGTGCTGAAGGCAGAAAATTGCCGGCGTAAGCGCGCGGCAGCCTGCTGTAATTCGGCCGGCAAGGGGGTGGGTTCGGCGGCGCGCGGCAGCATCGGAATCACCCGGCAATAATCCGGCCGCAAGGTGTTTTTTCGGTAATCCCATTCCGGATAGGGCAGGCCTTCGCCGAGGGGAATATCGTCTTCGGCGGCGCTGGGTAAATCGAGGTCGAGGCGGATGCGCGAGGCCTGATTGCTGCGGTTCTGTGACAGGGTAATACGGTCCAGGTCTTCGGCAATGCGGCCGGCATCGGGGTCGTCACTGTCATCAGAGGTGCGGTCAACCGGAATAAATTCCGACCAGGAAAACAGGCTTTCCAGGCGGAATATTAATAAGCCATCACGGCCATCCGGGTCGTCGGCAAAATCGGCCTGGCGGCGAACCTTGCTGTCGGTTACGGCACCACGGCCAGCGGGATGTTGGTCGCCACTGTCGTTATCCGGCTGGCGGCTGATTGCCTTGGGCGGGCGGCCATCGTACAGCCACAGCGGTACCGGATCGGGGTCGCCGGGACCGGCAGGTAACTCCGCCACTGAACCGGGGTCAGCCAGTGCCAGCCGGATGGCTTCTTCCCGCGCCAAGGCCGATTTTTTCAGGCTCAGGCGTAAATCCCGCTCCTGAATTTCGGCCACCACTAAGCGGTGGTAAAGCGGTTCCAGCCCCGGGTAATGCTGCAGGCATAATTTCACATTCTGTTGGTTTAGGCTGTGCCATTCCTGCCCGGCCGGTACCAGCAGCGGCTGGCAGGAGGCCAGGGCGGTTAACCATAAATACAGCTCCCGGTTCAGCTCGGCTGACGGGTAAAACTCCAGCTGGGCGGGTAAATACAGGGTATCGGCATCGCGCCAGGCTAAGGCAAAGCGTAAACCGTTGCCGGCCACTTTCTGCAGCCAGCTGCGCGAGGTGTTCAGGCGTTGTTCGGCGGCAGCCCGGATACTGAGACCGGCATCACCACCCAGGGCGCGTAACACCACCGCCAGCCGTGGCTGTTCCTGCTCCAGTGTGACGCGCGCCTGCGGATAGCTGCGTTGCGCCATGCGGGTAATAAAGTGATGCCAGCGGATACCAACAGCTTCTTCCATGGTTAATCCCTCTCGCGGGCAATGATTTTGGGTAATTGACGCTCCTGACTGGCCGCGTCGTCACCGCTGGCCCAGTACAGTAACGGGCCGGCGGGGTTGTCTTTCTGCACGTCGGCGCAGGTGCTGATGCACTGCGCGCATTGGGTGCAGGTAATTTTGCGTTGCTTGGAGGCGCGTGGCGCCAGCCGCATCGGGCAGACCTGATCACAGGCATTGCAGTCGCGGCAGTCTTTGCCGCGGTTTTTCTGAAAGCCCACCACCATGGCGCGCGGGTTTAATGACCAGATCAGGCTCTGGAAAATACCTACGGCGCAGCCATAACGACAGAACCAGTGGCGGGCAAAGGTAAATTCAATCACAAATAACAGCGTGGCGACGGCCAGAAAAATCAGCGGATATAACGGCACGCTGAACGTCCATAATTGCTGCCATAAAGGAATGGGCGGCAGCAGATAGCTGAGCAGGGAAACGGCCCATAAAAACGATACCGCCAGAATCCACAGAGCCAGTACCAGTTTGGCGCCGTAACGGGCCGGGGCAGTGTTTTTTTCCCACACCGAGCGGCGGCCAATCCAGTGCTGCATTTTGTTATCCAGCCATTCCAGCATGCTGAAATGCGGGCACAACCAGCCGCAATAAATACGACCCCAGCGCCAGACTATTACAATGAGTAAAATCAGTGTTCCCAGTACCGGTAAGCCCAGTGACCAGAACAGCTGTGAAAAAACAGAGGCCGGGCTTTGGCCGGCTACCGGGGTTAACCCCAGGGTCCAGTCAAAACCCATCACAATAAAATGGCCGCGGGTCAGATCCAGGCGAAAAATATCCAGCACGGGTGCCAGTACAAACAGCCAGAAAAATGCGCTGCGGGTAACTAAGCGAAGATCCTGCGAACCGGTTTTCATTCTTTACTCCGGTAGCCGCTGCCCGCAGGCAGCGGCGGTTTCATCAGGCTTTAGCCGGCAGCGGCGGGGCCTGGTCGTGCGTACGGTTGGCGACAACAAAGCTGTACAGGTACATCAGCACACCAACACCAAAGGCCACACCACACCACAGACGCGCCCAGTAGATCGGCATAATAACGTCCTGAGTGGCCATGTAGCCCAAGGCGATACCATCGGCCGGCATGCGCTGTTGCATCACCTGCACCACACCGGCGGCGGTCAGCAGCAGGGTAATGGCCAGCATGGCAATACACATCACCCAAATCGACGCAATTTCGACTTTCTGCGCTTGTGGGCTGTTGCTCAGGCGGCCTTTCATCTGCGGCCAGGCGTAGGAAATAATCGCCAGTACAATCATTACGTAGGCACCGAAGAAGGCCAGGTGGCCGTGGGCCGCGGTAATTTGTGAACCGTGGGTGTAGTAGTTAACCGGGGCCAGGGTGTGCAGGAAGCCCCATACGCCGGCGCCCAGGAACGCCATAATGGTGCAGCCGGCCGCCCAGGCCACCGCGGCTTTGTTCGGGTGTTCACGACGACGCTGTTTGATCATGCTGAAGGCAAATACCATCATCATAAAGAACGGCAGAGGTTCGATCGCCGAGAAGACTGAGCCAATCCACAACCAGTATTCGGGCGCCCCGATAAAGAAGTAGTGGTGGCCGGTACCGAGGATGCCGCTGATCAGTGCCATGGCAATAATCAGGTACAGCCATTTCTCTACCACTTCACGGTCAACACCGGTGGTTTTGATCAGTACAAAGGCCAGGATAGAACCCATAATCAGCTCCCACACGCCTTCCACCCACAGGTGCACAACCCACCACCAGAAGTACTTATCCAGCGTCAGGGAAGACGGGTTGTAGAAGGAGAACAGCCAGAACACGGCCAGGCCAATCAGGCCGGTGATCAGCACCATGTTAATGACGGTTTTACGACCGCGCAGAATGGTCATCAGAATGTTGAAAATAAAACCAACCACAACCAGCGCAATGCCTACTTTGGTGATGGTGGGTTGTTCCAGGAATTCCCGGCCCATAGTGGGCAGAATGTCGTTACGGGTAATTTCGGTGAGGGTGGCGTAAGGCACGGCCAGGTAACCGATAATGGTTAAGGTGCCGGCAATGGCATAGGCCCAGAACAGAATCCACGCCAGTTTCGGGCTGTACAGCTCGCACTGGGTTTCTTCCGGCACCAGGTAGTAGGTAGCGCCCATAAAACCGCACAACAGCCATACAATCAGCAGGTTGGTGTGCACCATACGGGCAACGTTAAAGGGAATTTCGGGGAACATAAAATCGCCCACGACATACTGCGCGCCCAACACCAGACCAAACACGATCTGACCGATGAACAGCAACATGGCAAAGGCAAAGTACGGTTTGGCAACCGCCTGGCTTTGATATTTCATGATGGTGTGTCCTTAATAAAAAAATAACCGGGGAATGTCTGCATCAGCCTTCGATATTTGGCGGCCAGTCGTTGGTATCGATACGTGATGTCCAGATCAGGAATTCCGCCAGATCGTTCAGTTCTTTTTCGCTCAGATTAAACTGCGGCATTTGTCGGCGGCCTTCTACTCCGGTTGGCATAGCCTTCATCCAGGCGGAAAAATAGGCTTTGAAAATGGCTTCATCGTTCATGCCACGGCGCGGAAATACGTTACCCAGTTCCGGGGCAAAATAAGCCCCTTCACCCAGCAGCGAATGACAACCTACACAGTTGTTCTTTTCCCAGATTTCCTTGCCATGAGCGACTTCCACCGTGAGTAATTCACGGTTTTCGCGCTTCGGCAGGACAGTGACGGTATCCACCGTCAAAGCGACAAACAGCAGGAAGAAAAAAGCACCTCCGCCGTAGTAGATGTTGCGGGCCATGCCCTTGGTAAAACGTTCAGACATAGACTTTCCTCGTCACGGTTGGGTAAAAAATTAAAGAGCGTCTGCCGGCAGCAGCGCGCGGATAACATCCCGGATGGCCGCCTGGGTAGCCGGTTCATCCGTTAAGGTCTGGGTCAGGGCGGCTTCGGCGGCAATATTGGCCGGTAAACCGCTGACCATCAAGTGCGCACAATGAATCAGCAGCCGCGTAGAGGGTGCTTCTTCAAGGTCGGTATCGCGCAGTTGCCGCAGGGCGGCGGCAATACGGCTGAGGCTGTGTGCCTGTTCCGGTTTAATGCCGGATTCATGGGCAATAATGCCGGCTTCGGTAATCTCATCCGGGTAATCAAAGCCGATGCTGACAAAGCGTTGGCGGGTACTGGGTTTCAGCCCCTTCATTAAATTGCGGTAACCCGGGTTGTACGACATCACCAGCATAAAACCGGGGGCAGCCTGCAGCTGTTCACCGGTGCCATCTAACGGCAGGATGCGGCGGTCATCTGTGAGCGGGTGAATTACCACCGTGGTGTCTTTGCGCGCTTCAATCACCTCATCCAGATAACAGATGGCACCTTCGCGCACGGCCCGGGTCAGCGGGCCGTCCTGCCAGAAGGTGCCGTCTTTACCAATAAGGAAGCGGCCAATCAGATCGGCGGCGGTTAAATCATCGTGGCAGGCGACGGTGTACAGCGGGCGCTGCAGGCGTTCGGCCATGTGCTCGACAAAACGGGTTTTACCGCAGCCGGTCGGGCCTTTGATCAGTACCGGCAGGCGGTTCTGACTGGCGTGCAGGAAAAGATCCACCTCACTGCCTTGCGGCTGGTAATAGCGGCCCGGTGATACCACCGGTGAAGAGGCTGGAGCATTCATAACAGGCATTCCGGTATTCAGCATTTATATGCGTATGCTGGCCGGATGGTCGCTAGTCTTAAATACCGATGTATAGAGCCTGATGTACCTATAAGGTGGTAGTTATGGTCATTTTGTGTCAATTATACATACGGATAATGACATTTTATGGGTGGGCGATATTTATCTAAGTTTTTGATTTATATAGATTAAATATTTTAAGGGGCGAGTATCAAACGACTGGCTTGTTATTTTTACTAAAATAATGGTTAAAAATACCTTTTTATTAAAAATACCAATCCAGATCAAATTATTACGCCAGATAACGACGTTTTTATACAGAATTGATTTGCGTCAGTATTATTTACCGGCCAGCTGAGCCAGCATGATTGCATCGCGTCGATAACGGAATTAAGCGGATGAGAAATAAGCTGTTTGTAGCCATCAGTGCTGTGGCCGGGGCCGGGCTGGCGTCTTTTGCCCAACTGGCAGTGGCCAATGATGACGTTGTGACATTGCCGTTACAGGTGGTGTCTGCAACCGGGTATCGCCAGCAGGCGTTACTGGCACCAGCGGCTATTACCGTTATCGACCGGGAACAAATCAGCCGCGCGCCGGTGGCGGATCTTGGTGAAGTGTTCCGTGATATCCCTGGTGTTGCCATTGTTGATTCCAATGTTGCTGGTATGAAGCGGTTATCGCTGCGCGGGGAAAATTCCCGGCGCGTGCTGATCAAAATCAACGGTCAGCCTTTGGCCGACCATTCCAACTACGGCACGCCGCTGCTGCTCGATCCGGCCATGATCGAACGTATTGAAGTGGTGCGTGGTTCGGCATCCGTCGTGCATGGCAGTAATGCGGTTGGTGGGGTCGTGAATATCATTACCCGTCAGGTACAGCCGGGTGATCAGGAACTGAGCCTGAGCGCCGGTTATTATTCGGCAACCCGTGGTTATCGTGCCTCTGCCGGGGTTCTTGGTGCGACCGAATCGATCGATTACCGCTTACAGGTCAGCCGCTCCGAACATGGTGATCGTCGTATTCCGCATGATCGTCTGGAAAATTCTGACTCCGACAACAAATCCGTCTCTGCCGAGCTGGGTTATCGCTTTGGCCTGCACCGCATTGCCTGGCAGGGGGATTATTTCCGCCAGGCCGCCGATACCTGGTTTGAACCCACGCCGCCCATGGTCTTTACCCTGACCTTTCCGGAACGTGATACCAAGCGCAATTCACTGAGCTATCTGTACGAAAATGAAGAGGCCCTGTTTCAGCGTGTTGAGGCCCGTGTTTATCATCACGAAGGCAAGCGGGAGATGGTTAATACCAGTCGTATTCCTTCGGTTTCTTTTACAACGTCCACTTCTTATGACGACCTGACCACTCAGGGAGTACAGCTGACCACCACCAGTCAGTGGTTAAGTGGTAATAATACTGTGCTGGGTATCGAGTATCAGTCGGATGAGCTGGATGCGGATAAATATGAAGTCGCAAATCGGTTTGTCCCGCCACCAGGCACTACTACCTATGCAACGTCATCTCAGGTAGCTGAACAGAGTTTCTGGTCAGCCTTTGTACAGCAGCAGGTCGGTATTCTCGATAACCTTGAACTCAATATCGGTGCGCGTTTTTACCAGATGGATTCTGAATTAAAACGCAGCACGGTGCGGTCGCTGACCGACCAGGACGATGATCAGTTGCTGGGGTCTCTGGGGCTGGTATGGCAGCTGTCGGACAGCAGCGCAGTGCGTGCCAATATTGCCCAGGGCTATACCTATCCCAGTGTTACTCAGCAATTTTCGGCCACTCCGGGAAACCGGGTAATGAATTTCGGCAATCCGGATTTGCAGCCTGAAGAATCCACCACCTATGAGCTGGGTTACCGGGTAGATAACCGTAACCTGACGCTGGATGCCACGCTCTATTTTGTCGATTCCGACAACTTTATTGATAAAGAACCTCTTACTACTGCACCGGCTGAATACACCGGTACTTATAGCGGCAGTAAGTTCCGCTGGATCAACGTCAGTGAAGCAAAAACCTATGGTCTGGAATTGACCCTGGCGTATCAGATGGATGCGCTGCGTCCCTATGCCAACTTAAGCGTGCAGGAGCGTGAGCTGATTTATGCTCCCGGCAAGAGTACCTGGAAAAGTGGTTTGCCGATTTATCGTGCCCGTGCGGGGGTGGAATGGAGCTTGTCTCCCAATCTGAATATGGATCTGTTTTTACGCAGTTATGGGCATTCAGAATATCTTACCTACAACGCTGCCGGCATTCCGGATCTGGAGGAAACCAGTACCTACGTGACGCCGAATATCAGTATTCAGTACCAGCCAGATCAGCACCTGAATGTCACGCTGGCACTGAGTAACTTAACCAACAGAAGTTACCGCAACCCTGAAGAATTACCGGCCGCTGAACGGGCACTGGACATGGAAGTGTCCTGGCGTTTCTGAACGGCCAACAATGTCAGAACTGTACTATTTGAACTGTGAAGCAAGAGAGGAACAATCATGAAATATTTAAAACACCCATTATGGATTGCCGCTGCGGCAATCAGCATGGCCGTACAGGCTGTGCCGAACCCGGAAAATGCCGCCTCGGCCTATCAGGGTGAAGCATCAACGATTGATCCGGCCAGTCTGAAAGTGGTGCGTTCACCAGGCGCACCGGATTTAACCGAAGCCGAATTTGAAAAAGCCAAGGAAATTTATTTCCAGCGCTGCGCCGGCTGTCACGGTGTGTTGCGTAAAGGCGCCACCGGTAAGCCGCTGACACCGGATATTACCCAGGAACGTGGCCAGGCCTATCTGGAAGCTTTAATTGGTTACGGCTCGCCGGCTGGTATGCCGAACTGGGGTTCTTCCGGTCAGTTCACTCCGGAAGAAGTGACCCTGATGGCGAAATACGTTATGCACGAGCCGCCGACACCGCCGGAATGGGGCATGGAAGACATGCGCAAATCCTGGAAAGTGCTGGTGAAGCCGGAAGACCGTCCGAAAAAACAGATGAACAAGCTGAATCTGGCCAACCTGTTCTCCGTAACCCTGCGTGACGACGGTAAAATTGCCCTGATCGATGGCGACACCCACAAAATTGTGAAAACCATTGAAACTGGTTACGCCGTTCACATTTCACGTATGTCTGCTTCTGGTCGTTACCTGCTGGTTATCGGTCGTGATGCGCGCATCGATATGATTGACCTGTGGATGAAAGAACCGGCCCGCGTAGCCGAAATTAAAGTAGGTATTGAAGCCCGCTCGGTAGAAACGTCCAAATACAAAGGCTATGAAGATAAATACGCCATTGCCGGTGCTTACTGGCCGCC
>JAEWQT010000005.1 GCA_023399105.1 Pseudomonadota bacterium
ACCGGGCACCGCTTCGCTGAGGTTGCCGAAGGTGAGCGGTTTGCCGCCAATGGCCACATCCAGCAGCCAGCCGGGACGACTGAGCACCTGTTGCGCTTTCAGTGCCACGCCGCGCAGGCCGCTGGCAGCAAGGCCGTTGCGGGTATCGCGGTGACGCATACCGGGTACGGGTAAATCGACGGTGAATACCAGCGTGCGGCAACCCGTGTTCCAGGCCGTTTGCAGCAGGCTCTGAATGCGTTCACGGTCGCGGATCATGTACAGCTGAAACCAGAACGGCGCCGTGCTGGCGGCCTGCACTTCAGCGAGCGGGCAGATGCCGACGGTGGAAAGCGTAAACGGCACACCGGCGTTATTGGCGGCGCGTACTGCCTGCACTTCGCCGCGTTTGGCCATCATGCCGGCCAGCCCTACCGGGGCCAGCACCACGGGCATGCGGCAGTTCTGACCGGCGAGGGTGGTGCCGGTATCGACCTGATCGACGTTCACCAGCACGCGCTGGCGCAAGCGGATGCCAGCCCAGGCGCTGTCGTTGGCGCGCAAGGTGTGTTCATCGGTGGCGCCACCATCCAGATAATCGGCCAGAAAGCGTGGTAAACGCTGGCGGGCGAGTTGCTGATAATCGGCGGCCGTGGCCGGGTAGGTCAGCGGCATGGTTAACCTCCGCTCAGAATCGAGCGGGCGGCAGCCCGTGCCGTCAGAATACAGCCGGGCAGGAAGGTGCCTTCCAGCGAGCGTTTGCCATTACTGCCACCGCCACCGAAACCGGCGGCTTCACCGACACAATACAGCCCCGGTAGCGGCTGGTTGTCCGGCCCCAGCACGCGGCTGCTTAAATCGGTGCGCAAACCGCCCAGACTCTTGCGGGTAATCAGTTGCATATGAATGGCAATAAAGGGGCCGGCGCCGGGCTTTTGCAGCGGTGCCGGTTTGCAGGTGCGCAGACGATCTGGCCCCCACTGGCGGGCGTGCAGAATGCGGCGGATCTGGTCGTCGTTTTCCAGCTTATTGCCCTTGGCAAAGTTGGCGTCGAACGCGTCGGCCGTGGCCTGCAAGGCGGCTGGGTCGATATCGAGTGAGCAGGTGAGGGCGTTCATTTTAGCGGCCAGCTCACTGAGGGTGTCGGCGACCAGGAAATGCGTGCTTTCGTTGGCCATTTGTTGCACCAGCCGGTGATTGCCGAGCAGCAGTTCTTTCAGGAACAGCGGGAACTGTTTATCGCGGATGCGCTGGTTGTGCTCGGCGCCGGAAATGGCGAATTCTTTGGCGGCGATGCGCCAGTTCAGCAGATGCCAGGTCCAGGGTTTTTCCTGTTCCGCCACGCGCTGACACAGCCAGTGCGTATCAAACCCCGTGACCAGCGGCTGCGGACCGATGCGCTTACCGGTGTGGTCCAGCCACAACGCCGATTTGCATGGAATGGTCGATAACCCATGCCCCTTGAAATGCGGGAAAGGATGCGGAAAACCGGCGGCGTAATTCCACATTTCGCCGGCATTCACGATATGACCGCCCAGTTTGTCTGCCACGTCATGATGCAGATTGCCATCGGCATAGGGATGCGCGCCGTTCAGCATGGTGGCCGGCATGGGGCGATCTTGTGGCCAGTTGGCGCGGGTTTGTTCGTGATTACCATTGAGCCCACCGGTGGCCAGCACCACGGTCGATGCCTGAAACTCCACAGGTTCGCCGGTTTTATCATTAATGCCACTGGCGCCGGTGACGACACCGCCGCTTTGCTCGATGCCGGTAATGCTGTGGTTGTGCAGCAGGGTTAAACGGCCATCGCCTGCGGCTTTGTGCATAGCGGCAATCATCACCCGCGTCAGCTCACGCGAGGTGCCCCACACCACGTGATAACGCGGCACGCTGTTACCGTTGCCGTGCAGACCGCGCTCGACCCAGTTCACCGCCGGCATGAATTTAATGCCTTCGCTCTTCAGCCAGTCGTGCACCTCGGTGCGTGAATGCTCAACGTAGTATTTTGCCCAGGCCAGCGAGTGCTCGTCGTTGACGTCCAGCTCGCCGAAGCGGACCCAGTCGCGCAGCGCGCGCTGCGGCGAATCGGCAATGCCCATGGCCGCTTGCAGCGGCGTGTCGATTAGTGCCATACCACCAAAAGCCCACAACGCCAGCCCACCGAGGCGCTCGGGGCTGTCGCGGTCGACCAGCGTCACACGCTTACCGGCACGCAGAAGTTCCACCGCCGTGACGATGCCGGCAATGCCGCCACCGACTACCAATACGTCGGATGATAGAGACCTGGACATGAACACGATCCTTTCTGGTTATTGTTATTGGTAACCAGAATATAGCCCGTTGGAAAAGGAAAATTGACTGTTAAGGACGAGCGGTTTGATTTTTTCGGCCCTTAGGGAGACTCTGAATAATTCGGTGCCCGCTCTGGATTGCAGGGAGGTTCTGAATCACGAAGCCGGGTTGCAGGCATAGCGGGTTCTGTCAAAAACCTGCGACACCGAGTCAGGAATCCCCGCAGGGCGCGGCTTTCCGGGCCGTATAGCGGCGTTGGCGGACTTGAAAAGGGCTCGCCATTCTCTGCGTTCGCCGCCTTGCTCTACAGCCCGGAAAGACTCGCGCAGAGCTGTGCAGAGTTATTCAGAGGCTCCCTCGTGTTATAAAAAGCGCCTGCGGGCGCTTTTTTATTGCCTTGCGTTTG
>JAEWQT010000012.1 GCA_023399105.1 Pseudomonadota bacterium
GGCCACAGCAGCCCCTATTATTGGAAAGGTAAAGCCGTGGCGGCGCAGTTTTTTACCACCGTGCCCTTTGGTATGACGGCGCTGGAAATGAACAGCTGGATGCAATACGGCGGTGGCCAGGAATTGCTGAGTGAGCTGTACGCGCCCTTTAATCTGGTGGTGTTTCCGGCGGGTAACAGCGGCATTCAGATGGCTGGTTGGTTCAATAAAGAAATCAACAGCGTGGCGGATCTGAAAGGTTTGAAAATGCGCATCCCCGGCCTTGGTGGTGAAGTGCTGGCCCGCGCCGGCGGAACTCCGGTGATGCTGCCGGGTGGTGAAGTCTTTACCGCCTTACAAACCGGCGCCATTGATGCCACCGAATGGGTTGGCCCCTATAACGACCTGGCGTTTGGCCTGCACAAAGCGGCTAAATATTATTACTACCCCGGTTGGCACGAACCCGGTTCGCTGATTGAATTAATGATTAATAAACCGGCCTTTGAACGCTTACCGGCCGATTTGCAGGCCATTGTCCGCGTTGCGGCGCAGGCCGTGAATGATAAAATGCTGGCAGAAATGACCGCCCGCAGCATGCAGGCGCTGAACGATATGCAGCAAAATCATGGGGTGCAGTTACGGCCGTTACCGGACGATGTGTTGCAGCATTTAAAAGGCATTTCAGCTGAGGTGCTGAAGGATATCGCCGCGTCGGATCCGATGGCGCAGAAAGTATTTAATTCAATGAGCACCTACAGCGACCAGATCCGCGCTTATCATGCGGTAACCGAACAGGCCTACATGAACGCCCGCGATTAACGCGTTTCTGTTAAGGAGCTTCTGCTGCAGAGGCTCCTTAATAACGATAGTTCTGAAACCCGATACCCATTTCGGCAAAATTCAGCTGCATCTGTTCAATATCGTATTCACCCAGCCCCAGATAGGTAAGCACTTCGGTGCCGATATTTTCCCATTCCAGATCCACCTGCTGACGCCCGAGAATGTGGTAATTACCACAGATATGCTCAGCCAGTTTTAAAATAGCCAGCAGGGTTTTGCCTTCCGAATCTTTAATATGGTCGCTGGTGAAATAACGGGTGGCGCTGTGATGTTCGGCAATGACATCGCATAACACCTTCGGTAAATTCCAAGACTTGGCTGTGTAATAACCAATAACCGCATGATTGGTATTTAAATACTGATTTTCTACATCCACAACACGCAGTTCCGGGTGAGCGTAGGATTCTTCCATGACCTGCAGATAATTATCGAAACGGCTCATTAACAGCGGAATGCCGCAATTGTGGAATAAGCCCAGCAAATAAGCCAGGTCAGGGTTGGGGAAGCCCACCTGTTTGGCGACGGTGGTGGCCACCTGGGCAATGTCGTTGGCGGTGTCCCAGAAGCGGTTCATGTTAACGATGGTTTCATCGCTCATCTGGCTCTTGATGGACAGGCCATTAATGATATTCACCACGCTGTCGAGGCCGATCAGGCATACGGCCTGCTGCACCGAAGTAATACGGTTTTTTAATCCATAAAAGGGAGAGTTCACTACCTTTAGCACCGTACCCGACAGCCCGACATCCTGGCTGATGAGTTTGGCAATGCGACCCATATCCGGATCGGGCATGACCTGTTCCATTTGCAGGTCGACCAGAATCTGGGGCTGCGGTGGAATTTTGATACCCTGCATAATGCGCAGAATCTGTTCTTCGGAAAGTTCCTTGGCCATGGTTCACACACAATTGATTAATCACATAAGGCTCAAGAATAGCACCGGTTACAGAGGAAGTTTGTAGCAAGAGGGGTATAATGCCCGCCTTTTTTGTAACCGCCCGCGGAGAACCCTATGCGTCATACCCTGCGTCTGAATCCCAAAGCAGAACGCCGCTTAAAAGGTGGCCATTTATGGGTCTACAGCAATGAAGTGGACACGGCGGTAACGCCGCTGAAAGGTTTGCCGGCTGGTGCGGAAGTGGTGGTGGAAACGGCCGCTGGTAAAGCGCTGGGGGCGGCGGTGGTCAGCCCGGAACAACTGATCTGTGCGCGCTTATTCAGCCGCGATGCCAATGCGGTATTGGATCAGTCGATGATCGTGCATCGTCTGCAGGTGGCGCAGAGTGGCCGCGAACTTTGGTATCCGCATCAGTGTTACCGCTGGGTGTACGGCGACAGCGATGGCTTACCGGGCCTGGTGATTGACCGTTTTGGTGGCGTGGTGGTGGTGCAGATTTCCTCGGTGGCAATGGAGCAGCGCCGTCAGGCCATTATTGATGCGGTCAACAAAGTCGCCAAACCGCACTGCATTGTGCTGAAAAACGACGGCAAGTTACGCGCAGTGGAAGGCCTGCCGGAATACGTGGAAGTGGTACAGGGTGCGCTGGAAGATGACTGTGCGCCGTTAATTGAAAACGACACCCGCTTTATGGCCCCGGTCATTCATGGCCAGAAAACCGGCTGGTTTTATGACCACCGTGAAAACCGCGCCCAGCTGAACCGGCTGGTGAAGGGTAAGCGGGTGCTGGATGTGTTCAGCTATGTGGGTGGCTGGGGTGTGCAGGCCGCCAACCATGGCGCGGCGGAAGTGCATTGCGTGGATGCTTCGGCGCAGGCGCTGGACTGGGTAGAACAGAACGCAGCATTGAACGGCGTAGCCGAGAAAGTGCAATGCTGGGAAGGCGATGCCTTTGCCGCTTTGCGGCAGCTGAAAGACAACGGTGAGCGCTTTGACGTGGTGGTGATGGATCCGCCGGCGCTGATTCCCAAGCGCAAAGACATTAAAGCCGGCGAACAGGCCTATCATCGTCTGAATTCACTGGCCATGCGCTTGCTGAGCAAAGACGGCCTGCTGGTGGCGGCCTCCTGCTCTATGCATCTGGGTGAAGACCGGCTGCCGGATATGCTGCGGATTATGGGACGTGAACTGGATCGTGATGTGCTGATTCAGCACGTTGGCAGCCAGGGCGCCGATCACCCGGTGGTGCCGGCGATTCCGGAAACCCGCTATCTGAAAGCGGTATTTGCCCGCGTGCTGCCAACCCGCTAAGGGTTGGCGGTGCGGTTATTGCGATGGGCGGTTACTGAGTATCGGGTAACTGCATACCCAGAGCATCGGCGGTACGCTGCAGCAGTGATAACAACTCAATCAGGCGTTGCCGGCACAGCTGGCGTACCGGCTCGCTGTCACCCTGTTGTTGCCAGTCGCTCAGGCTGGCATCAATCAAATCCAGTTGCTGTATCCAGGCTTGTTGCAACCCCAGGTCGCGGTTGCGCAAGACGGTGGCCAGCCCACTGGGTTCATCCGGGTTACCTTCCGGCACAAACAGCAGGCGGATGCCCTGCACAATGGCGCGGGCATCTGCCCAGCTGCTGTTGCTGAATTCACTGCTGTTGCCGCTCAGGCGGCGGCCCAGCAAATCCTCGGATAACAGCAGTTGTGTTGCCAGCAGACTGGCATTCAGCACCTGTTCGGGGCGGGAGTGCTGCAGCAAGCCCGCGTAGTAACCATTGCTGGGTTCCCAGCGCCGTTGCAGGCGATGCAGATGCTTTTGTAATTGCTCACTCACCAGCTGCACATACTGGCGGCGGCGATTGTGGTTTTGCACGGTACTGGCCGTGACCGGCAGGTCGGCATAACCGCTGTCTGCTTCCGGATTGGTGCTGACACTTTCTTCATCGCTGCCGGCGAGCACAGGGGCGGTATTTTCCTGCGGCAGAAAATCCCGTGGTGGTCGCTCACCATCCGCACCCCACAGCATAAATTCCAGTGCGTGATAGCCCAGGCTGGCGTAAGTGGGGTCGGAAAAGCCGTGCTGAGCCAGCAGGTTAGCTTCATTCAGCGGTAAGGTCAGGTCATTGACGATGCCGCTGAACGGATAACCGGGCAGATAGTCGATGTAACCACCTTCAATCGGCCAGCTGTCCAGCAGGGTGATGGTGCGCTGGTAATCAATACCTTTACTGGCCCAATCCGGCGGATCGTTAATGGGCAGATAGGCATACAGCAGGGTTTCCAGCCAGGCGTCGTAAGCGCTGCGCCAGGCTTCACGCGCGGCGTCCAGTGAATCTTCACCCGGGCTGTAAAGCAGGGCTGCCAGTTTGCTGTCCAGTTCCTGAGCGCTTTGCGCGGCCAGTGACATGCGGGTGTAAGCCATCAGGCCCAGATGCGAGGCAAATCCACTGCTGTCAGGCAGGCGCTGTTCCTGCTCCGGTGCAGCCGGCAGGCTGGTGGTCGGTGGGTTCTGATCGCAGGCGGCCAGTAATGCAGCAAGCAGAAGGGCCGGCAGGCGGAGGCGGTGCATGACAGTTCCTTAATCCCTGAGACTGATGATGGGCCAGCCGCGTTGGCGGGCAATGGCTTCCAGGCGTTCATCCGGATCGACAGCGACCGGGTGTTCGACCACTTCCAATAACGGCAGGTCGTTATGTGAGTCACTGTAGAACCAGCTGCCGGTCAGATCAAAACCCTGCTCGGCCAGCCAGTCCTGCAGACGGGTGACCTTACCGTGCTGAAAGCTGGGCGTCCCGGTAATTTTGCCGGTATAGCC